>DATBGF010000152.1:0-10179 GCA_036558145.1 Acidimicrobiales bacterium | reverse complement strand
GGGCGGACCCGCCGCGCCACCGGGCGATCTGGACCCGCACGAAGGGGATCGCGGCGATCGACCGCCCGGCCAGCACCAGCCACAGCCCGGCGGCCAGCGCCGCGCCGGCCCCGCCCGCCAGGGCGACCGCGGCGGCGAACGCGCCGGCCGCCACCCCGCCCGCGAGCTCGGGCGCCAGGCGCCGGCTGCGGCTGCGCGCGTCGAACCAGAGCTGCACCGCGATCAGCGGCGCCGCCACGGCCACGGCTGCCAGCCAGGCCGGCCCGGCCAGGGTCCAGGCCACGACACCCAACAGCGCCACCAGGGTCAGCTCGACGAACGCCACCTCGGCGGCCAGGGCCGTCCGCGGCAGCGAACGGCTGCGGGTGCGGTCGACCAGGTACAGCCGCAGCGGCTGGCGGGCCAGGAACGCCAGCAGGCCGGCGAGGCCCAGCGCCACGCCCGCCCACGACGGCGCCACCAGCAGCCCCAGCAGCGCGGGCTCTGCGATCAGGCTCCAGCCCCCGTGCTCACGGGGCAGCACCACGGTTCGCCAGCTCATGGCGCCACGCTGCGGGACCGAGGGCCGGCGCGCCTAGGGCCGAAGGTCCCGAGAGCTGAGTGTCAGCGCACGACGACGGCGGGGCGGCCCAGGCCCGCGGCTTCGGCCAGCGCCAGGTAGGCGGCGAGCGTGCCCGGACCGTCGGCGGTGCCGATGATGTTGCCGTCGGGGTCGAGGTCGAGGTTGGTCCCGGTCATGTGGAACCAGACCTGGGTGTCGTCCTCCAGGCAGGTGAGCGTGTGCACCGACTGGGCCGGCTCGTAGAGCACGGACCCGGCCCGGTTCACGTAGTCGTACTCCTTGTACTTCCAGGCCCCCGACCGGGTGAACCCGAAGACCGGGCCGGTGTGGCGGTGGGTCGGCACCTCGAAGCCGGCCTGGAAGATGTTCTCGACCACCCACACGCCCTGGCCCACGTCCACGAAGATCACCTTGAACTGGTTGCCCCCGCCGAAGTCGACGAACGGCAGGTCGTTCTCGCCGAAGTGGACGGCCTCGGGCACCGCGTCGATCGTGGTCATGACCCCTCCCCGGGAGCGGAAGTGAAACGCGTTCTAGTATCGCCCCCCATGGGTGAGCCGGTCGACATCTACGACCCGGACTGGTACCTGGGCGACGACGTGCACGACACCTTCGCGCGGCTGCGCCGGGACGATCCGGTCCACTGGCAGGACATCGAGGGCCAGGCCGGGTACTGGGCCGTGCTGCGCCACGCCGACCTGGTCCACGTCGCCCGCCATCCCGAGACGTACTCGTCGTGGCAGGGCAGCGTCGTGCTGGAGGACCTCGACCCCGGCCAGCTGGAGCTGATGCGCCACATGCTCCTGGTCATGGACCCGCCGGGCCACACCGCCTACCGCAAGCCGCTGGCGCCGCACTTCGGCGCCCGGGTCATCGAGCAGATGGAGGCCCAGGTCCGGGAGCGGTGCCGGGAGATCCTGGCCGAGGCGGCCGGCCGGGACGACGTCGACCTGGTCCGGGACGTGGCCGGGCCGCTGCCGGCCCGGATCATCGCCGGGATCATGGGCCTGCCGATCGAGGACGCTCCCCGGATCCAGCGCTGGGCCGAGGCCATGGTGGCCGGCCAGGACGAGGAGGTGTCCGGGGCCGACCCCGGCTCGGCCTCGATCGAGATGGCCATGTACGGCATCGAGCTGGCCGCGTCCCGCCGCGGGTCCGAGGGCGCGCACGACGACATCACCGCCCTGCTGCTGCGCACCACGTTCGAGAACGGCGAGCCGATGAGCGACGTCGACTTCGGCTCGTTCTTCGTCCAGCTGGTCACCGCCGGGAACGACACCACCAAGGCGATGATGAGCGCGGGCGTGCACGAGCTGATGTGCCATCCCGACCAGATGGCGGCGCTGCGGGCCGATCCGGCGCTGATCCCCGACGCGGTGGAGGAGATGCTGCGCTACTGCAACCCGCTGCACTACTTCCGGCGCACCGCCACCGCCGACGCCGAGCTGGGCGGCCGCCGGATCCGGGCCGGCGACAAGGTGGCGCTGGTGTACACGTCGGCCAACCGGGACGAGGCCGTGTTCGACCGCCCGCAGGCGTTCGACATCCGGCGCACGCCCAACCCGCATGTCAGCTTCGGCATCGGCACCCACTTCTGCCTCGGCGCCCACCTGGCCCGGCTGGAGGCCCGGGTGTTCGTGGAGGAGCTGCTGGCCACGTTCGGGACCATCGAGCCGGCGGGCGAGCCCGCCCGGGTCCGCTCCAACCTGGCCAACGCCTACAAGCGGCTCCCGGTCCGCCTGGCCGCATGAGCCCCAAGGACGTCGTCGCCGCGTTCTGGGACGCGCTCTACGCCCGCGACTGGGACCACATCCGCTCGTTCTTCGACGCCGAGTCGATCTACCTCGACGTGCCCACCGGCCCGGGCGCCGCCGCCCGCGGCCCGGTCGCCATCGAGAAGCGCCTGCGCCTGGGGCTGGAGGGCCTGGCCGGCTACGACCACGGTCCCGCCACCACCATCGCCGAGGGTGGGATGGTCGTCACCGAGCACACCGAGATGTGGGAGTGGCCCACCGGCGAGCGGGCCACGCTGCCGTTCGTGTCGGTGCAGCACGTCGAGGACGGGATCATCACGCTGTGGAAGGACTACTGGGACCTGGGCACGCTCATGGGCGCGGCCCCGCCCGACTGGATGGACCAGCTCATGGCGGGCGACATGTCGTGGATGACCGACGTCACCGGGTTGATCTGAGCAGCGAGACCATCCACTCGTAGGGGGTGCTCTCCCAGTAGTCGGTGCGGTCGGCCGGATCGAGGGCCTGCACGACCCGGTCCCAGGCCAGGGCGCGGGCCACGTGGCCCACCCGGCACGCGAGCTCCAGGGAGTCGACCAGCTCGCCGTGCGGGGCGACGTCGTCGAAGGCGGCCAGGTAGGCGTCGCGCAGCCGGACGACGACGGGCGCGGTGTCGTCGGCCAGGCCGGGGATGTTCTCGCCCGCGACCCGCAGGCACACGAGCATGCTGGCGAACGCCGGCGCTACCGCGCTGTCGCCCCAGTCGAAGAACCGGGGCCGCTCCAGGCTGCCGTCCGGGCCCGCCAGCACGTTCCACGGGTGCAGGTCGTTGTGGTCGAGGCTGACCGGACCGGGCCGGCCCGCCAGCTCGTCGCACCAGGCCACGAAGTCGGGCCGCAGGGCCGCCAGCCCGCGGAGCGCGTCGGGATCGGCCCCTTCGTAGCGGCGCGCGGCCGCGAGCGCCTCGTCGAACCGCTCGGGCATGGCCGGGGGGCGCATGTCGGGGACGCCGAGGGCGAGCAGCGTCTCCGCCTGAGGGGCCAGGATGCGCTGCAGCCGCCCGTAGTGGGGCAGCGCCGCGGCCAAGGCGTCGACCAGGGCAGGCCCGGCGAGCCGTTCCCCCAGCGTCGGGCCGCCGTCGGGCAGCACCAGCCAGCCCCGCTCGGTGTCGGTGGCCAGCGGCGGCAGGACGTGGTCCGGTGCCACCCGGTGCAGCAGCTCGTACAGCCCGACCTCGAACGCCGTGCCCGGCCCCGCGGCCTTGAGCCACACCCGGCCGCCCGTCGTCGGAGCCGACAGCGCCGTGGCCCAGGGCCGCAGGTGGGGCTGGTCGACCTCGCCGGTCCGTTCCAGGCCGGCCTCGCCGAGCCGCGCGTCGAGCCAGGCGACCGCCTCGTCCCGCCACGCGGCCGAGGACCACAACGTCACCCCGTACGGCTCCACGGGGCCCGACCGTAGGGGAACGCTCAAGCGTCCCCGAGGCAGCGGGCGAGAACGGCTGGGCCCAAGCGGACGTGCTCGGCCAGGTCGAACGGCTGACCGGGGTCGGGGAGCTGATCGGGCGGCCCGTCGTACCAGTCGTCGTCGGAAGGGCCCGTGCCCCAGCCGTGGGGCCCGTCGATGTGGACCTTGCCCTTGAACGTCTGCCGGAGGCCGGGTGGCGCGGGTGGCTGGTCACCCAGGCTGTCGGCGGCGTGACGGAAGTAGTTGCGGAGCAGGGACAGCAGCTCGCGCCGGTTGGCCTCGTCGAGCGCCGGCCGGGTCGCGAAGCGGACGAGCCGGCCGTCCTCGACTGTCGCCCGCCAGTCGACCAGCACCAGGGCGCTGTCGGCCGGCGAGAGGCCGACCTCGGCGTAGACCTCGCGGGTCGGGTGGAAGCCGGCGATGTCGCGGAGCACCTGCACGAAGCGCCGCCCTGTCCAGGCCTCGGTCGCGGTCACGGCGACCGCCTCCCGGTGGGCGAGGTGCTGGAACAGGGTCAGGAAGCCGGCCGCCAGGGTGTCGTCCGCGCCCTGTGTGCTGAGCCAGGCTGCGTTCCACACCCAGAACGTGCGGAGGTGGGCGACCTCGGGAGTGGCTCGATCTAGGTGCGCGACGAGAACGCCCTGGAACTGCCGGTCCGTCCAGTTGCGCAGGACCACGGCGACCGTTTCGTCGTCCCACTCACCCAGCTCGGGGCACTGCCGAGCGACCTCCCGGGTCTCGCGGAGGGCGGTCCAGGCGGCGCTGTCCTCGACGACCTCGACGGCGCGACGCATGTGGTCCGCCAACTGGCCCGCCAGGAGGTGCGTGCGCAGCAACGGGCGATAGGACGTTTCCGCTCCGTGCGCCAAGGCGCGCAGCAGGTCCGGCGGTCCGACCGTCCCCAGCCCCGTCGCGGTCCACAGATCGCGGTCGAGCCGGAGGTCCCAGGGCGGAGCCACACGGTCGTTGTAGCCGCGGGGTCAATGGCCGGCGGCCGAAGCGACTACGCCGGGGCCGGCAAGGGGACCGGGGGCAGGGCCACGGGGGCCGGGGCGTCGGCGGCGGCGTCGTCGCTGTCCAGGAACTCCGCCATGGTCCGCTCGGGGCCGTAGTGCTTGCGCATCCAGCGGTAGAGCAGGAAGGCCGGCGGCCCGAACCAGGTCTGCACGGGGACGACCACGTTGAGGCTGCCCCGGGTGAAGGCGCCGAGCACCAGGGGTGTGAGCGCGGGCAGCGCGGCGCCGAAGACGGCGACCAGCGGGACGGTGAGCCGCAGGGCCCGGGCGCCGTATGCCTTGTAGCCGGCGGCGGCGAAGATGCCGAAGGCCAGCAGGTCGCCGATGCCGATGGCGGCGTTGAACACGTCGAAGCGCATCCCGATGGCCGCGTTGAGCGGGTAGCCCTGGAAGCGGTCGGCCAGATGGGGGGTGAGCGGCACGATCTGGCTGAAGTAGTAGTCGTATGCGGCCAGCGCCAGCGTGAACCAGGCCGCGTGGCGCAGCTGCATGCCGCCCTGGACGTAGAGGTTGGCCACCGAGATGGCCGAGATCGCCACCACCGTGCCCACCAGCACCCAGTAGAGCTGCCAGCCGGTCTGGGTGCCCAGCATGGTGCGGGCGACGAAGACGTTGGCGCCCAGCAGCACGCCGACGGTCAGCCACAGCGTGGCCGGGCGCAGGAGCGGCCGCAGCCCGATCCCCAGGGCCGCGGCGAACGTGAGGAGCAGGAACAGGGTCAGCCAGAAGCGGGGCAGCGACAGGTAGATCACCGGCAGCGTGACGATGAAGACCATCAGCGTGCCGACGTCGCGGAAGTTGAACACCCCGATGGCCGGGCGCTCGACCCGGACCCGGCGCAGGTAGGCGACGGCGCCCAGCGTCACCACCATCGTGGCGGCGAGCGAGACGCACAGCTGGAGCAGGCTCTGACGGGCGAGAAGGGACATGGTCAGACTCCGACGAGTGAGCGGTCCGGCCGGTCCTCGCCGTCCGGCCGGGTGGTGGTGAAGGTGGTCTCCAGCAGGTCGGCGCGCACCGAGCGCAACGGCTCGCCGCTCTCGTCGACGGTGACGGCGGCGTCGATGCCGCGCTCGTCGAACCGGCCGACCAGCGAGGCCGTGGTCGTCCCGGCCAGCGCCGAGGCCGGCACGGTCACATCGAGCACGCCGCGGTCGACCCGGGCCCGGTACTGGGCCGGCCAGGGGTGGGCCGGGAGCGCCTCGACGACCTCGACGATGTCGCGGGGCGTGACCCGTGCGCGGTCGGTGTCCAGGACCTCCGCGGCCTTGCCGAGGATGCGGGACACGCCCGGGCTGCCGGCCAGGTTGCAGGCCAGCGGCTCGTCGGCCAGGCAGCGCACGACGTCGCGGGTGTCGTAGCGGAACACCGGCATGCAGTCGCGGTAGGGGAAGTAGGGCGTGACGACCAGCGTCCCCAGCTCGCCGGGGCCGGCCGCGCCCGAGCCGTCGAGGGCGAGGACCTCGACCAGGCCCATGTTGAGGTCGAGGTGGAGGTGGCCCTGGTTGCAGGTGCGCCCGGAGACCGGCAGCACCTCGGTCATGGCGAAGGCGTCGCTGGGGGTGACCCCGAGCGTGTCGCGGGCCGCCGATGCCAGGGCCCGTGACAGCACCTCGCCGCCCACGTCGATGCGGCGCAGCGAGAAGTCGCCGGGGCCGAGGCCACGCCGGCGGGCCGCGGTCACCAGCCGGGCCAGGTAGGAGGGGTAGGTCCCCAGCATGGTCGGCGGGTTGGCCTCGTCGAGCAGGCTGTCGAGGCTCTGGTCGACGGGCAGGAGGCCGAGCGCCCGGCTCCGGGCGCCGACCAGGCGGCACACCTCGATGTCGTGCTGCACCGCGGCCGTGGCCCGGGAGCTGAGGTTGATCTGGAGGCAGTCGCGGTGGTCGATCTCGTCGCGCAGCAGGCCCGACAGCGCGGCCATGGCCGGCCACAGCTCGGCCTCGTAGCGGGACAGCCAGATCTCGGCCGGCTTGCCGGTGGTCCCGGTGGTGCGGGTGCTGAGGTACGGGTGCGCGTCCCGGCACAGGAACTGGCCGGCCGACGCCACCAGGTCGGCCTTGACCGTGGGCGGCACCGCGGTGATGGCGTCGAGGTCCGGCTTGCGGGGGTCGAGCCCGGCCGCCTCGAAGCGGGCCGCGTAGAACGGGGACTGCGCGGCCAGGCGCCGGGTGGTGCGCCGGATGCCCTGGGTCTGGAAGTGGGTGCGGGTCTCGGCGTCGGCGAAGGGCCCGTCGAGGAGCTGGTCGACGTCGTCGCCCGGGCTCCCGAACTCGCGCAGGGTGGCGTCGGCATCGGCCACGAGTCGTTGGATGAGCTGAGGGTTGATGCGCCGGCCGCTGACCATCGCCATGGCCATGCGGAACTGGCGGATGCCTGTCTCGAACAAGGGGGACCTCCGACGAGGGGGGAGAGTGAGCGGGGTGCAGGCCCGAGTTCCGCGCCGGGTCGGGCCCGCACCCAGCCCGGATCAGGAACCGCCTGCGCATGAAGCGAACAGCACCGCGGTGAGCGAGCTGAGCGCGTAGCGAGCGTGCTTGGCGCTGCACTTGAGAGCAGTCATTGCATCCTCCTTTCGTTGGCTAGGGGGTGACCGTGACGTGCAGGTTCATCTCCGGGTGGAGCGTGCACGTGATGTCGTAGGAGCCCGGTTCCGTCCACGGCCCGCTGACGTAGGGGTCGCCGCGGGGGATCGAGCGCACGTCGTCGGGACCGAAGGACGGCACGCCGCTGTCCTCGGTCACGCGGGCGTTGCTGCCGGGGGCGATGACGTGGAGGAAGTTGGAGTCGTTGACGAACTGGAGCTCTTGGCCCTCGTGGATCGTCACCTCGTCGCGGTCGAAGCCGACCTGCTCCATGCCGACGAGGTTGGGGCGGCGGGGCAGTGGCTCGGCGCTGGACAGCCCGGGCGCGAGCGCCCCGACGACGATGAAGGGCACCGCGAGGGCGACACGGGGAAACGGCATTCCTCAGCCTTCCGGTGAGACAATGCCGATGAAGAGGCCGCCCCGGAGCGGGCGAATACAGGTGCGCCCGGAAATAACTCCGTGATCTCAGACGAGGTCCGGGTCGCAGACGACCTCGACCAGTGCGGGCCCCTCGTGGGCGAGCGCGCGGGCCAGGGCGTCGTCGAGCCGGTCCGCCTCGGTGACCCGCAGGCCCAGCGCGCCGCACAGCTCGGCGTAGGCCGCGAAGTCGGGGTTGTGCAGCGAGGTCTGCCACACGTCGAAGCGCTCGGCCCGCTGCTCCTTGGTGATCTTGCCCAGGGAGTTGTTGTTGAGCAGGACGTGGGTGATGCCCATGCCGTACTTCACCGCCGTGGTCAGCTCGGCCAGGTACTGGCCGAAGCCGCCGTCGCCGGTGACGGCCACGATGGGACGGTCCGGCGCCGCGGCCCAGGCGCCCATGGCGGCCGGGTAGCCGAAGCCGATCGAGCCCAGGTAGCCGGACATGAGGATGGCCTGGCGGGTGCACTCGAAGTAGCGCCCGAACGAGTAGGCGTTGTTGCCCACGTCCACGGTGATGACGGCGTCCTCGGGGACGCGGCGGGTCATGGCCGCGAACACCGCCGCCGAGCTCACGCCCCGGCCGCGGTCGTCGGCCAGGCGGCGCTCCTTCTCCGTGCGCCAGATGGCCCAGCGGGCGGCGATGTCGTCGCGCTGGTCGACCCGCCCGGGGTTGGCCGGGAGGTCCGCGGCCAGCAGGCGGGCGGTCACGCCCACGTGGCCCAGGACGGGGACGGTGACCGGGTGGAACCGGCCGAGAGCCATGGGGTCGTAGTCGACCTGGACGATGGGCTTGTAGTCGGCGATCCCGGTGTGGTTGGAGAAGCTGGCGCCGAAGACGACCAGGACGTCCGACTCGTTCATCAGCCAGCTCGCCACCGGGGTCCCGCTGCGGCCCAGCACGCCGCAGCCGAGCGGGTGGTGGTCCGAGACGAGGCCCTTGGCCTTGAACGTCGTGAGCACGGGGGCGTCGAGCTGCTCGGCCAGGGCGAGCACGGCGTCCATGTCGAAGCGGGCGCCGTGGCCCACGATCACGACGGGACGCTCGGCCCCGGCGATCAGGTCGCGGGCCGCGGCGACCGCGTCCGGGGGCGGGCTGATGGCCAGGTCTGGGACGCGGCCGGCCGGACCGGACGTCCGCTCGGACACGGCCGGCAGCACCTGGACCTCGTCGGGCATCACCAGGTGGGCGACCTGGCGCTCCAGCACCGCGTGCTTGAGCGCCAGCGTGGTCAGCTCGCCGTGGTCCGACCCGGGCAGCAGCACCTTGGAGTACGCCGCGACGGCGGCGAACGCGGCGGTCAGGTCCACGTCCTGGAAGGCGCCCCGGCCCAGCACCTTGGAGGGGACCTGGCCCGACAGCGCCAGCACCGGCGCCCGGTCGGCCTTGGCGTCGTAGAGCCCGGTGAGCAGGTTGGTGGAGCCGGGACCGGCGATGCCGAAGCAGGCCGCGGGCCGCCCGGTGAGCTTGCCGTAGGCCGACGCCGCGAACGACGCCGCGCCCTCGTGGCGGATGCCGATGTAGGTGAGGTTGCCCGCCTCCTCCTGGCGGCGCATGGCGTCGGCCAGTCCCAGGTTGGAGTGCCCGACCATCCCGAACACGTGGGTCACGCCCCAGGCGACCATGGTCTCGACCACGACGTCGGCCACGGTGCGCTGGTGCGGCGGCTCGTCCTCGATGCCGACGTACACGCCGTCGGCCCGGACCTCGACCGGCACGCAGGTGGGGGCGTCGCTGAAGCCGGGCGGCGGCGTCCCCGTGAGCGGGTCGTAGTCGTAGCCGTGCCAGGGGCAGCGCAGCCAGCCCTTCTCGATCGAGCCCTCCCCGAGCGGGCCGCCCTGGTGGGGGCAGCGGTTGTCGAAGGCGCCGTAGCGGCCCTGCCAGTGGGTCAGGGCCAGGCTGCGCCGGCCCGCCACCACGGTCATGACCCGGCCCTCGGGCAGGTCGTCCGGCTCGGCCACCTTGATCCAGGTCAGCGGGTGCTCGGATGTCACGGGGAGATCGTCGAGTGTCATCGCCACCATGGTCCCGCCTGGACACGGTCCGTTACAGGGGGGCGCTGGTGGGGTATGACGGCGGCGTGCCCGGCGACGACCAGCAGGAGGACCCGGCCGAGCGGGCCAACCGCGAGCTGATCGAGCTGCTCAACGAGCTGCGGGTGGCCCTGCCCGGGGTGCAGGTCCTCTTCGCGTTCCTGCTCGGCATCCCGTTCACCCAGCGGTTCACCGAGCTCGACGCCGGCGATCGGCGCGTCTACTTCGCCGCGGTGGTGGCGACCGCGGCCGCCACCCTGTGCCTGATCGCACCCAGCGCCCACCACCGGCTGCGGTTCCGATCCGGGGTGAAGGAGCCCCTGCTCAACGTGGCCAACGTCCTGGCCATCATCGGCATGGTGCTGCTC
>DATBGF010000151.1:0-6801 GCA_036558145.1 Acidimicrobiales bacterium | reverse complement strand
GCCCGCGGGCGACACCACGCCCCCGTCGATCGCCAACCTGGCGAGCAGCGAGGACGAGATCCGGGCTGCCGTCCCGGATGTTCGGTGCCCGACCCCGCAGACCACGGTGCTGTCGGCCACGATCACCGACGACACGGACGTCGCCAGCGCCGAGGTCAGTTGGACTGCCAATGGTCAGGGGGACACGCTCACGATGGTGCGCTCGGGGGGCAGCACCTGGTCCGCCACGCTGGGGCCCATCGTCGACGCCCAGTTGACCACTGTCGACGTGGTGACCGTCACCTTCACGGTCGAGGCCGTCGACGCCGCGGGCAACGCCGCAAGCGCTAGCGGGAAGCTCAGCCTCCGCGGCTGCCTGGTCCCCGATCCCGGCTGAGCCTGCGCCGCTCGCTGTTGGTTCGGGGCGGTTACCGCTCCGTAGGGTGGGGGGATGCGTTCACCGAAGGACTTCTTCCGCCCGCTCGCGGTCGGGGCCCCCGAACCGTTGCGGGACATCCCGTTCCGCCCGTCGCGGATGATCCACTTCTTCCCGGCCTCCAACCCCAAGATGGTCGGCAAGGTGCCCCAGATCGCGCCCACGGTCGACGTGCTGCTGGCCAACCTGGAGGACGGCGTGCCCGCGTCCGACAAGGAGGCGGCCCGCGCCGGCCTGGTCGACGTGGCCCGGGCCTGGGACTCGCCCGACACGCAGCTGTGGACCCGGGTGAACGCTCTCGACTCGCCCTGGGGCCTCGACGACATCGTCACCGCGGTGACCGAGGCCGGGCACGTGCTCGACGTCGTCATGATCCCCAAGGTCGAGGGCCCCGAGGACATCCACTACGTGGACCGGCTCCTGGCCCAGCTGGAGGCCAAGGCCGGGCTGGACCGGCCGCTGCTGGTCCACGCCATCCTGGAGACGGCCCGGGGTGTGGCCAGCATCGAGGAGATCTGCTGCGCCAGCCCGCGCATGCAGGGCCTGTCCCTCGGCCCGGCCGACCTGGCCGCCAACCGCCGCATGAAGACCACCCGGGTCGGCGGCGGGCATCCCGGCTACCTGGTGCGCCAGGACCCGCCGGGCGGCGACATCGAAGCCGACCGCTCCGTGTACCAGCAGGACCTGTGGCACTACACGATCGCCCGCATGGTCGACGCCTGCGTGGCGGCCGGGATCCTGCCGTACTACGGGCCCTTCGGCGACATCAAGGACACGGTGGCCTGCGAGGACCAGTTCCGCAACGCCTTCCTGCTCGGCTGCGTCGGGGCCTGGAGCCTGCACCCGGTCCAGATCGACATCGCCCGCCGGGTGTTCTCGCCCGCGCCGGAGGACGTGCGCCACGCCCGCCGGGTCATCGCCGCCATGGGCGACGGCACGGGGGCGCTCATGCTCGACGGCAAGATGGAGGACGACGCCTCGGTCAAGCAGTGCCGGGTGATGGTCGCCCTCGCCGAGCAGCTGGCGGCCAAGGACCCCGAGCTGGCCAAGGCCTACGTCTTCGACGACGAGGGCGAGGGCTGAGCCGTGGCCGAAGGCCTGGGCAACATCGACGATGCGGCGCTACGGCCGCGCCGCTCCGTCCTCTACATGCCGGGCGCCAACGAGCGGGCGCTGGAGAAGGCAGCCGGGTTGCCGGCCGACGCGCTGATCCTCGACCTCGAGGACGCTGTCGCGCCCGACGCCAAGGCCGCGGCGCGCGACCGGGTCTGCGAGGCGGTGACGTCGGGACGCTACGGCGCCCGTGAGGTCACGATCCGGATCAACGGCCTCGGCACCGAGTGGCACGACGACGACCTGGCGGCCGCGGCGGCGGCCGGGCCGGCCGCGGTGGTCGTGCCGAAGGTCGACTCCGCCGGCGCGGTGCACGCCATCGAGAAGGGCCTGGACGCGGCGGGCGCTCCCGACCACACGGCCATCTGGGCCATGGTGGAGACCCCGGTGGCCATGTTCAACGCCCGGGAGGTGGCCGAGGCGTCCGAGCGGCTCACAGTGCTGGTGATGGGGACGAACGACCTGGCCAAGGAGCTCCAGGCCGAGCACGTCCCCGGCCGGGCGCCGCTGCTCACCGGGCTGGGCCTGGCGCTGCTCGCTGCCCGGGCGACGGGCAAGGTCATCCTCGACGGCGTCTACAACGACATCCAGAACGCCGAGGGCTTCGAGGCCGAGTGCGTGCAGGGCCGGCAGATGGGCTTCGACGGCAAGACCCTGATCCACCCGAGCCAGCTGGAGCCGTGCAACCGGGTGTTCGCGCCGACCGACGAGGAGGTCGAGCGGGCGGGCCGGATCATCGAGGCGTTCGAGCAGGCCGAGGCCGAGGGCCGGGGGGTCGTGACCGTCGACGGCCGCATGATCGAGAACCTCCACGTGGAGCAGGCCCGGCGCACGCTCGCACTGGTCGCGGCCATCAAAACGCTCAACGTGAGCTAGGGCGGGCCGCGCATCCGGGCCGAGCGAGCGCAGTAGCGTCGTACAGGTGCAGGCCACGGGATCCGACGTCGCGGCGGGCACCGCTGGCGACGAGGCCCACACGCTGGGGTCGTGGCTGGCGTTCCCGCTCGCCGTGTACGGCGCCGTGTTCGCCGTCCTGGTCTTCGTGAGCTGGCAGGTCATCTCCCGCTACACGGAGACGTCGTCGGGCGTGCCCCCGGTGTCGTTCCGGGGCGAGTGGTTCTGGGACGGCTGGGTCCGCTACGACGCCGGCTGGTACTCGATCATCGCCGACCAGGGCTACAGCTACACGCCGGGGGCGCAGTCGCCCGTGGCCTTCTTCCCCGGCTACCCGCTGATGGTGCGGGCGCTCAGCGGGGTGTTCGACAACACCCAGCTGGCCGGGATCTTCATCACCGTCGTGTGCGGGGCCGCGGCGCTGGTGGCGTTCTACGCGTGGTGCCGCGACCGGCTCGATCCGGCGGCGGCCATGACCGCGCTGCTCTGCCTCGCGCTCTACCCCTACGCCTACTACCTCTACGGCGCCATGTACGGCGACGCGCTGTTCCTGCTCTGCGCCCTGCTGGCGTTCCTGGCCTTCGAGCGCGACCACCTGCTGCTGGCGGGACTGGCGGGCGCGGCCGCGACCGCCACCCGGCTGGTGGGCGTGGCGGTGGTCGTCGCGCTCGTGGTCGGCGTGCTGGAACGGCGCCGGGCCGTGACGTGGGAGAAGGACGAGCGCCCGCAGCTGCACCTCGGGCGGCTGCACCGGCGCGACGCGTGGGTGCTGCTGTCGCTCTCGGGGCTGGTGGGCTGGTCGCTGTACCTGTGGTCCCGCTTCGGCGACCCGCTGCTGTTCTCGACGGTGCAGGAGAGCTGGGGCCAGCAGTCCGGGCCGAGCACCTGGTTCAAGCGCGACTTCTTCGGCGCGCTGCTGCACCGCTCCGACCAGTTCTACACGCACGGCCTGGTGATCCAGGCGCTCTTCGGCCTGGCGGTGGTGGCGGCCATCCCCGCGGTCGTGCGGCGCTTCGGGTGGCGCTACGGTGCGTACGTCGGCGTGCTGGTGCTGGTGCCTGCGGTCGGCAGCCAGGACTTCCAGGGTCTCGGTCGCTACCTTCTGGGGGCCTTCCCGGCATTCGCAGTCGCCGGGAGCCTGCTGGCCGAAAGGCCGGCCGCGAGGCGCTGGGTGCTCCCGCTGTCGGCCCTTGTCCTGATCGTCTACGCCGGCATGTTCGCCAACGGCCGCTACCTCGCCTGAGCCCGCATGGATCCTCTTCACAGCCCCGACGACAGGTTCAGCTTCTTGTTCCCCATGTGGAACGAGGAGGCGATGATCCGGCGCACGGTGGCGGCGGCGCATCAGGCGGGCGCGAGGCTGGTGGACGAGGGGCTGGTGGGCTCCTACGAGGTCGTGCTGGTCGACGACGCCTCCACGGACGCCACCGGCAAGCTGGCAGACGAGCTGTCCGACGAGGACCCGCGGGTGGTCGTGGTGCACCACCCCGAGAACCGCAAGCTGGGTGGCGCCATCAAGTCGGGCTTCGCCGCGGCCACCGGCGACCTCGTGCTCTACACCGACGCCGACCTGCCGTGTGAGCTGATCGAGGCGGACAAGGCCCTGCGCCTGCTGCGGCTGTACGAGGCCGACATCGTGTCCGCCTACCGCTTCGACCGCACGGCCGAGGGGGCGCAGCGGGCGCTCTACTCGTTCGTCTACAACCATCTCGTCCGCTGGGTGCTGGGGGTACGCATCCGCGACGTGAACTTCGCCTTCAAGCTCGTGCGCCGGCGGGTCCTCGACCACGTCGAGCTCGTGAGCGAGGGCAGCTTCATCGACGCCGAGCTGGTGGCCAAGGCCCACAAGCGCGGGTTCCGGCTCGTGCAGTTCGGCGTCGACTACATCGCTCGCACCCGGGGCACCTCCACGCTGTCGTCGCCCGGCGTCATCGTGCAGATGCTGCGGGAGCTGAGCGCCCTGTACCCCGACATCCGCGGGCTCGAGCGGCTGCCGGCCGCCGTGCTCGACGAAGAGCCCGCGTGACCGACCGGCTGCTCATCGTCAACGCCGACGACTACGGGCTGACGCCCGGGGTGTCCCGGGCCATCCTGCGGGCCCACCGCGACGGCATCGTGACCAGCACCTCGGCCCTGGCCCTGGCGCCCGGGTTCGCTCCGTCGGCCCCGGCGCTGCGCGACACGGAGGGCATCGGGGTGGGCGCCCACCTGGCCGCGGTGGGGGAGGACCCGCCGCTGCTCAGCGCCCGCGAGGTGCCCACGCTGGTCGACAAGCGGGGCTGCCTGGCCTCGTCGTGGCGGGTGTTCCTGCCGCGGGTCGCCGCCGGCCGCATCGACCTGGAGGACGTGCGGCGCGAGTTCACGGCCCAGATCGACTGCCTGCGCGACGCCGGCCTGGTCCTCGACCACGTCGACACCCACCAGCACGTCCACCTGTGGCCCGCCGTGGGCACGGTGGTGCTGGAGGTGGCCGAGAAGGCGGGCATCGGCGCGCTGCGCATCATCCGCTCGGCGACCTGGGGGCCGGTCGGCGTCACCGTGCGGCGGCTGTCGGCCCGGCTGGAGCGCCGCGCCCGGGCTACCGGCCTGCGCTTCCCGGCCACCGCCACCGGGCTGGACGAGGCCGGCACCCTGGAGCGCGTGCGCCTGCTGGCCGCGCTGGACCGCCTGGGCCGCGGTGGCGGTCCCAGCGCCGAGCTGGCCACCCATCCCGGCGAGGCGGGCGACCCCGACCTCGACCGCTACCGCTGGGGCTACGTCTGGGACCGCGAGCTGGCCGCCCTGGTCGATCCGGCCGTCCGGCGGCGGGTGGCCGAGGCCGGCTTCCGGCTCGGCACCTACGCCGGCCTGGCGGAGCCGGCGTGAGCGCGACCGTGGCAGAGTCCTCGCCTGCCGAGCGCGTGCTCGACGCCTACTCCGGCCTGGCCCGGGGCGACCGCTTCCACGTCGCGATGCGCTGGCGCTCGTGCCCGTTCCCCGAGGTCGAGGCGGCCGTGCCGCGGGCCGGTCGTGTCCTCGAGGTGGGCTGCGGCCACGGCCTGTTCTCGCTGTACCTGGCGGCCACGTCGCCCGAGCGCACGGTCGTGGGCGTCGACATCGACGCCGCCAAGCTGGTCTCGGCCCGCCAGGCGGCGGACGCGGCCGGCCTGCCCGTCACGTTCGCCGAGACGATCCCCGAGGGCTCATGGGACGCCATCACGATCGTGGACGTCCTCTACCTGCTGGGCGAGGGCCCGGCCCTCGACCTGCTGCGCGAGCTGGCGGCCAAGCTGGCCCCCGGCGGCGTCCTCGCGGTCAAGGAGATCGACGTGCGGCCGCGCTGGAAGTACCAGCTGGCCCGCTGGCAGGAGATCGTGGCTACCCGCGTCACCCGCATCACCGAAGGCGAGGGCGTGGCGTTCATCCCGCCGGCCGTGATCGACCGCACGCTCACCGAGGCCGGCCTGTTCGTGACCCGGCGCTCGCTGGCGCGGCACTCCCTGTACCCCCACCTGCTCCTGACCGCCCGCCGGGGTGAGGCATGACCGCATGACCGCCCCGCAGCTGGACGAGCGCTACTTCGACGTGATGGCCACCCAGGCCCAGGTCCACTGGTGGTACCGGGCCCGGCGCGCCCTCGTCGGCGAGATGCTGGCGGACGAGCTCCCGATCGCCGCCCGCGTGATCGACGTCGGCTGCGGCACCGGCGACAACCTCGCGGCCCTGGAGTCCGTCTCGGGCGGCGGCGCCGTGCTGGGCGTCGAGCTGTCGCCCTACGCGATCCGCCACGCCCCCCGCTCGGGCAAGGGCGACGTCCGGGTGGGTGTGGCCCGGGCCGAGCACCTGCCGTTCCCCGACGGCTGCGCCGACCTGGTCACCAGCATGGACGTCATCGAGCACCTCGACGACGACGCCGCCCTGGCCGACTACCGCCGCGTGCTCCGCCCGGGCGGCAAGCTGCTACTGACGGTCCCGGCGTACCAGTGGCTGTGGAGCGACCACGACGTCTGGGCCGCCCACATGCGCCGCTACAGCCGCCGCACCCTGGTGGCCGCGGTCGAGCGCGCGGGCTTCACCCCCCGGCGGGTCACGTACTTCAACTCGTTCCTCGTCCCCCCGGCCGCGGTCCTGCGCCGCACCCCGGCCCGCCATCTGGTCAAGGGCGAGCAGGACGAGGTCGGCGCCGCCAGTCCCACGGTCGACCGCATGATGACCGGCCTCGCATCCCTCGAACGCCGCTGGGCCCGCCACCGCAGCGTCCCGTTCGGCCTCTCCATCGCCTGCCTGGCCGACCGCCCCTAGAGCCCCGAGGGAAGCCGTTATAATAACGGCGGTCCTAGGACGGGTCGGTCGTCGGGACCTCTGCCCGGTCGCCGTTGTTATAACGCGATCGAGTGGCC
>DATBGF010000150.1:0-7013 GCA_036558145.1 Acidimicrobiales bacterium | reverse complement strand
GACCGCCAGGAGGCCGAGGCCGACCTTGGCCAGCGGGAGCGACGTGCTGTCGCCGGTGCGGGGCAGGTTGCCCCCGCCGGTGCCGGTGCCGCCGCCGGCCTGGGCCGGCACCACCTGGATGGCGAGCGACAGGGACAGCGTCTGGCCGTTGGGCGCCGGGCCGCTGGCGACCAGCGTGTGGGAGCCGAGCGGGATGTCCTGCGGGATCGTGGCCTGGAGCGTGATCACGCCGGCGGCGCTGGCGGTGGCCGACCCCAGCGTGACCGGGTCCGAGTTGAGGACGACCGTGGCGGTCGCCCCCTGGGCGAAGGTCTGGCCCTGGATCGTGATCGTCTGGCCGGGCGACGGCGTGGTGTCGCTGACCGTGAGGCTGTTCACCGCAGGGGGGTACTGCTGTGCGGCTGCCGGGGCGGCCATGGCCAGCACAGCCAGCACGCCCAGTGCGATCAGTCGCTTGACCATCGTGGTTTCTACTCCCTGACAACGTTGCCAGGGGGCTGCGGCCCCCAGCCCTCCCGAATCGCGGCAGACTAACACGCGCACTTCGGAACGGGAACTCACGGGTTCACGCGCCCGAGTGGAGCAACCGCTCGCCGTGGCGGCCCCGCTGCGGGCCCTACGATGGGCCGCGGGTTCGGGGGTGTAGCTCAGTTGGCAGAGCGGCCGCCTTTTAAGCGGATGCGCGAGGGTTCGAGCCCCTCCACCCCCACGCTCGACGCTCCCGGCGTACCCTGAGCGCCGTGGACGACGAGGCCGCCCGCCAGCACCTGGCCGACGAACGGGAGCGGCTCTCCAAGCTGCGGACGAGCCTCGAGAACGAGCACCTCCACGACGAGCCGTCCCAGGACAGCGCGGCCGACCTGTCCCACGTCCACCAGCATCTGGCCGACACGGCGAGCGACGCCTTCGAGCGGGAGAAGGAGTTCTCCATCCTCGAACGGGTCGAGGCCGAGCTGGCGGACGTGGACCGGGCCCTCGACCGCCTGGACGTCGGCACCTACGGCACCTGCGAGGTCTGCGGCGGCTCCATCCCCGACGACCGCCTGGCCGTTCTGCCCGCCGCCCGCTTCTGCATGGACCACCAGGGCGACGCCGAGGTCTAGTCCGGGTCCGGGTCCGGTCCGGATCCGGACCGGGGGGTCAGATCTGGCCGGGCACCGTCATGTCGTCGGGGTCGGCCAGGAGGATGCGCTCGCCCAGCTTCAGCCGCTCGCCGTCCACGGCGATCCAGCGGCCTTCGGTGTTGGCCAGGCGGGTGCGCGCCGCGCCGAGGTGGCTCTCCAACCGGTAGACGAGGCCGCCGTGGGTGACCGCCAGCACGTCACCGCCGGGGACCGCCCCGGCGATCTCGTGCACGACCCGGAGGGCCCGGGCCAGCAGGTGCTCGTCCGGCTCCCAGCCCGGTGGCCGCCGGTGGTCCTCGAGGTAGCCGGGGAAGCGCTCGTCGATCTCGTCCCGGGTCAGGCCGGAGAACTCGCCCGCGTCCCGCTCGCGCAGGTCGGGGTCGAGGACGACCGGCCCCACCCCGATGTCGGCGGAGATGATGGCCGCCGTCTCGGCCGCCCGCTGCAGGTCGGACGCCCACACCGCGTCGACCGCCCCGATCGCCCGGGCGGCCTCCCGGGCCTGGCGCCGGCCCAGGTCACTGAGCGGCGGATCGGCCTGGCCCTGCCAGCGCCCGACCGCGTTCCACTCCGACTGGCCATGGCGGATCAGCAGGACGCGCGTCGCCGTCGGGAGGGAGGGGTCCATGCCGGAGGACGCTACCGGGAGTGGGCACGACTAGGCTCGTCGGGCGCTTCGACTGGGGAGCGCGCAAGGAGTCTCCGTCATGGCACCGCTGCCCGACATCCTGCAGAACGACGGCGGCTCGGCCGGGGCCGTCTGAGGTACAAGGCAAGAATGCCCGTGCTCCGCCTGTTCGCGCAGGCCCGCGAGGCCGCCGGCACCAGCCGTGACACGATCGACGGCGACACCGTCGACCAGGTGCTCGCGGCCGCCCGCGCCCGCTACGGCGACGTGTTCGCCGCCCTGTTGCCGTCGTGCAAGGTGTGGGTGAACGGCGAGCCGGCACAGGGCTCCGACCCGGTCACCGGCGGCGACGAGGTCGCGGTGCTACCGCCGGTGTCCGGCGGCGCCGGCATTCCGGCGGGTCCCGGCAACCCGGGCGGTGCCGGCATCCCGGGCGGTCCCGGCAACCCGGGCGGTGCCGCGTGAGCCCCCCGGTCGACCCCGACGCGCCCTGGTCCGACGACCGTTCGGCGGGCTACCCCGCCGACGCCCGGCGCAGCAACGGCGCCCACGCCCGCCCACCGGCAAGCCGCCGCTCCGAGCCACACGACCTCTACCCTCCGCCGCGCTCCGACAGCGCCGGTTCCGTCTCCGGCGGCGCAAGCTCCGGCGTCTCTGGCTCCGGCTCCGGCCCGCGCAACGGGTACGACTCCGCCGCTGCGTCCAGCGCGGCTGGCCCGTCAGCCGCCGGCTCCGGCTCCGGCCCGCGCAACGGGTACGACTCCGCCGCTGCGTCGAGCGCGGCTGGCCCGTCAGCCGCCGGCTCCGGCTCCGGAGCGTGGAACGGGTACGACTCCGCCGCTGCGTCGAGCGCCGCCGGGCCCTCCGGCTCCGGGGCGTGGGACGGGTACGACTCCGCCGCGACCTCGAGCGCGGCCGGCCCGTCCGGCGCGGGGGGCTGGTCGGTACCACCCGAGCGCAGGATGCCCGCGCCCGGCCCCACCGCGCCCGATCGCCAGGTGTTCGTGCCCCCGCCAGAGACGCTGCCCGACCCCGGTCCCCCCGAGCCGCCGGGCGGCGGCTGGGCACCGTCCCCCGCCTCGGTCGCACCGCCGGACCCCGGCCCGATCCCGGCGCCCGGCCCGATCCCGGAGCCTGGTCCCGCCGCGCCGGGGCACGCCCGGCCGCGGCCTCGGAAGATCGACCGCCGCCGCCTGGCGGTCGTCTACGACATCGAGGGCCCCCGCGTCCGACTGGGGGTCGCTTGGTTCGCCGTGGCGATGGCCGCCACCGTGATCAGCCCGTTCACCACCGCGCTGGTCTACGCCGCGGCCGCGGGTCTGGCCGCCCGCCAGATGGTCAAGGCCTGGGGCTCGGTGTCCTGGCAGGTCGACGCCGCCACCGGGCTCGGGGCGCTGCCCGTACTGGCCGCGCTGGGCGGGACGAAGGTCGCCGTGGTCGCCCTCGTCATCGTGGCCATCGCGGCAGTCGGCTGCGCGGCCGCCCCGGACGCGGCCCGGTTGCGCGGTCCCGGCGGGCGCCTGGCGGCCGCGGGGATCCTGTGCCTGTCGGCCGTGCCCGCCCTGGCGGGGGGCGCGTTCGTGCTGGTGCGCAGCGAGTCCGTCGTGGCCGCCGTCGTCCTGCTCGGCCTGGTCAGCGCCTACGAGGCCGGCGACTACATCGTCGGCTCCGGCGCCTCCAACTCGCTCGAGGGTCCGCTGGCGGGGATCACGACCGCGACGCTCCTCGCCCTGCCCCTGGCCCTCGTGCTGGTGGAGCCGTTCGACGCCGCCGGGGTGGTCCTGCTCGGCTTCATCGCGTTGGCCTGCCCGCTCGGCCAGATCGTGGCCTCCGCAGCGCTCCCGGGCGCGGGCGCCTACGCGCCGGCGCTCCGTCGGATCGACACGCTGCTCATCCTGGCCCCCCTGTGGGCTGCGGCCGCCGGCGCCTTCTGACCCCGGCGGCCGGCAGGCCTCAGGCCTTGGCCAGGTTCCCGGCCGCGAACTCCCAGTTCACCAGGTTGCCGAGCCACGTCTCGATGTAGGCGGGGCGGGCGTTCTGGTAGTCGAGGTAGTAGGCGTGCTCCCAGACGTCCAGCGTCAGCAGGGGGGTCTGGCCGTGCTTGAGCGGCAGGTCCGCATCCTTGGTCTGGACGATCTCGAGCCCGTTGTCGCCGGTGACCAGCCACGTCCACCCCGAGCCGAAGAGCGTCTTGGCCTTGTCCGTGAACGTCTGCTTGAAGTCGTCGACCGACCCGAAGGCCGACTCGATGGCGCTGCGCAGGTCACCGTCGGGGTCGCCGCCCCCGCCCGGGGTCATGCAGCTCCAGAAGAAGGTGTGGTTCCACACCTGGGCGGCGTTGTTGAACAGCGGTCCGGGGTCGGCCCCGGCGATGATCTCCTCCAGCGACTGGTTGGCGCGCTCGGTGCCCTCGACCAGGCCGTTGAGGTTCGTGACGTAGGTCGCGTGGTGCTTGCCGTAGTGGAAGTCGAGCGTCTGCTCGCTCATGTGGGGCGCGAGGGCGTCCTTGGGGTACGGAAGCGGAGGCAGCTCGAAGGCCATCGGCACTCCTTGGGGTCGTGGGCGGACGACCGCAACCTACCCCGGTCCACAGCACCTACACGCCGCCACGGGGCGTAGCCCGGTTTTCGCCGGGGCGGGTCACCGGCCTTAGCCTTCCCCGCGGGATGCCTGGGGACCGAGGAATCTCTCACCCGAGCGCGGTGTTGGGCACCTGATGGTGCGCCGTCTCGCTGTTCTCTCACTGCACACGTCGCCGCTCGCCCAACCTGGATCGGGCGACAGCGGCGGCATGAACGTGTACGTGCGCGAGCTCGTGTCGGCCCTGGCGCAGGCGGGTGTGGCCAGCGACGTGTACACCCGGCGCTGGGCCGATCACCTCCCCGAGGTCGTCGAGGTCGAGCCGGGCTTCCGGGTGGTCCACGTGCCCGCCGGGGCCTCGGACCTGCCCAAGGAGGCGCTGCCCGAGATCGTCGACGAGTTCACCGACGGCGTCCTGGGCCATCTGACGGCGGGGACCGACATGGCGGCCGACGCCCTCCATGCCAACTACTGGCTGTCCGGGGTGTCGGGCCACCGGCTCAAGCACGAGCTGGACCTGCCGCTGGTGTCGACCTTCCACACGCTGGCCCGGGTCAAGGCCGAGACCGGCGACCCCGAGCCGCAGCGCCGGGTCGACGCGGAGGCCCAGGTCATCGGCTGTTCCGACGCCATCCTCGCCAACTGCCCGGCCGAGGTGTCCCAGCTGGTGCGCCTGTACGGGGCGGACCCTGGGCGCATCGAGATCGTCCCACCCGGGGTGGAGCACGCCTTCTTCTCCCCCGGCGACCGGGTGGGAGCCCGGGCCGCGCTGGCGCACCTGGGACCGTTCCCGGGACCGGTGCTGCTGTTCGTGGGCCGGATCCAGCCGCTCAAGGGCCTCGACGTGGCCGTCCGGGCGCTGGCCGAGCTGAACGACCCGACTGCGGTGCTGGTGGTCGTGGGCGGCGCCAGCGGCCGGGCGGGTCAGGCCGAGGTCGAGCGGATCCAGAAGCTGGCGGCCACGCTCGGGGTCACCGACCGGGTCCGCTTCGCCGACCCGCAGCCCCACCACATGCTGTCGACCTTCTACCGCGCCGCCGACGTGGTGCTGGTCCCGAGCCGCAGCGAGTCGTTCGGGCTGGTAGCCCTGGAAGCCGCGGCCTGCGGCACCCCGGTCGTCGCCGCCGCGGTCGGCGGGCTGCGCACCCTGGTCGAGCACGGGCACACCGGGTTCCTGGTCGAAGGCCGGGACGCCGCCGTCTACGCCGCCTACACCGACCAGATCGTGAACAACGCCGCCCTGGCCCGAGACCTCTCGGCCCACGCCGCCCTACGCGCCCGCGACTTCACCTGGTCGACCGCCGCCGGTCGCCTCCGCCGGGTCTACGCCGACATCACGGCCCGCAGCCTCGTCACCTGCGACGGCTGACCCCGTCGCCGTCGCCGTCGCCCTCCGGCCGGGGCCGGGCCGTTACCGTCCCGGCATGACCACCGACCCGTCGACCGAGGCCGAGCTCGCCGCCCTGGCGGAGCGCATCGAGGACTGGCTTGCCCGCCAGCTGGCCGAGAACCCGGTCGTGGCGGCGGTGGAGCGCGACGAGGAGTCGGGCGAGCGACGCTGGTTCGTCCGCGTGCTGGGCGAGGCGAAGGACGTGTTCACCATCTGGTTCCACCTGCGCCAGCGCACGCTGCACTACGAGACCTACGTGATGCCCGCGCCCGAGGAGAACGAGGGCGCCCTCTACCAGCACCTGCTGCGGCGCAACCTGAAGCTGTACGGGGCCGCGTTCGCCATCGGCGACGAGGAGGCCATCTTCCTCGTGGGCCAGATCGCCAACTCCGCCGTCGATGACGACGAGCTCGACCGCATCCTGGGCTCGCTCTACCAGTGGGTCGAGCAGTACTTCCAGCCCGCCCTGCGCATCGGGTTCGCCTCACGGTTTTCGCGGTAATCCGCGTTTTTCACGCTAATTCCTTCCTATCCCTCCCCAATCCATGTATATTGATCCCCATGGCTCGGGAACTTGCGGATCGGGGGAGACGTAGGCCACCGGGCCATTCATCTAGCCACGCTGACGTCGATCGCTTCCTGGAGCTGGTGCTGCAGAACCCGGTGGTCGAACGGGTGCTGGCGGCCGCTGAGGCCGACGCGAGGCAAGGCGGGCTGCCGGGCTGGTACCTGACCGCGGGGTGCCTGTTCCAGACGGTGTGGAACGTGCTCGACGGCCATGAGCCCGGGCGTGGCATCCGGGACTACGACCTCTTCTATTTCGACGACCGTGACCTGTCGTATGAGGCCGAAGACCTCGTGATCAGGCGGTGGGCCGCGCTTGGCCTCGACGCGGACATCGGGTCGGGAGCAGGCGTGACGGTCGAGGTCCGCAACGAGGCGAGGGTGCACCTCTGGTACGAGCAGCACTTCGGCGTGCCCTGCCCACCGTTCCGGTCCAGCGAGGATGCCATCTCGCAGTTCGCGGCCACCGCGTGCTGCGTGGGCATCCGCCGGGAGGCCGGGGTCGATTCGGTGTGGGCGCCGTTCGGGTTCGACGACCTGTTCGGCTTCGTACTGCGACCCAACCCGGTCCAGGCGCCGCGCCACGTCTACGAGGCCAAGGCCGCCCGCTGGCGCAAGCTCTGGCCTCGCCTGGAGGTGTTGCCGTGGCCGGACGACCCACCCGGCGAAGGGCCGGGCCCATAGAAGGCTCGACGGACTGACAGATCGATGGATTGACGGATCAAGG
>DATBGF010000149.1:0-4183 GCA_036558145.1 Acidimicrobiales bacterium | reverse complement strand
AGCTCCCGATACTCGGGCTCGCCCTTGCGCATCATGCCCCGGGGGTCGTCCAGGCCCAGCAGGCCGTAGATGCGGACCAGCTCGTCGCGCGAGGGGGTGTCCTCCAGGTAGTGGACGAACTCGGCGTCCACGCCCTGGTCGGCCAGCAGGTCGCGGGCCTGGCGGCACTTCGAGCAGCGCGGGTTGAACAGCACGGAGCAGGTCTCGTCGGACATCGGTTTCCCCTACAGCTTGCGGGCGATGGTGAGCCCGTCGAACGCGGGCAGGATGGCGACCTCGACGCGCTCGTCGGCCGCGGCCCGGTCGTTGAAGGCGCGCAGGGCCAGGATGTCGGGCTCGGTGTGGTCCGGGTCGGCGATGACGCCCGACCACAGCACGTTGTCGGCCAGCAGCAGGCCCCCGCTCCGCACCCGGGGGACCAGCTCGTCCCAGTACGCCGGGTAGTTGCCCTTGTCGGCGTCGATGAACACCAGGTCGAGGTGCTCGTCCTCCGGAAGGGCCCGCACGGTGTCCAGGGCGGGGGCGATGCGCAGCTCGATGCGGTCGGCCAGCCCGGCCTTCTCCCAGGCGGGGCGGGCCAGCGCGGTCCACTCCTCGCTGATGTCGCAGCACAGCAGCGTCCCGCCCGCGGCCAGGCCCCGGGCGATGCAGAGGCCCGAGTAGCCGGTGAAGGTGCCCAGCTCGATGGCCCGCTCACCGGCGGTCATCCGGGTGAGGAGCGTGAGCAGCTGGCCCTGGTCGGGGCCGACCTGCATGCGGGCCACCCGGCCCAGCTTCTCGGTCTCGGCGTGGAGGTCGGCCAGCACCTCGTCCACGGGCCACGACCCGTGGTCCACGACGTAGTCGATGAGGGCGGACGTGACGGGCAGCGTGCGCGGTTCGGCCATCGGCCTCGACGCTACCGGCGATATCCGGGCAGAGTGTTCGCCATGTCCGATGCCGTGACCGTCCACATCGAGGGAGGCGTGGCCGACGTCCGGCTCAACCGCCCCGAGAAGCTCAACGCGCTGAACGGCGCCGTGATCGCCGGCCTGATCGAGGCGGGCGACCGCCTGGCCCAGGACCCCTCCGTGCGGGCCGTGGTGCTGTCCGGGGAGGGCCGCGCCTTCTGTGCCGGGCTCGACTTCTCCGGCTTCCAGGCGATGGCAGGTGCGGGCGACGGGGGCAACGTCGGTGGGATCGCCCAGATCGAGGAGGGCCGCATCACCCACGGCGGCCAGCAGGCGGCCCACACGTGGTCCGAGGTGCCGGCCCCGGTGATCGCCGCGATCCAGGGCCCGTGCCTCGGCGGCGGGCTGCAGATCGCGCTGGGCGCCGACATCCGCATCGTGCACCCCGAGGCCAGCCTGTCCGTCCTCGAGATCCGCTGGGGCCTGTCGCCCGACATGACCGGCACCGCCACGCTGGGCCGGCTGGTCGGTCCCGACGTGGCCAAGGAGCTGGCCTGGACCGGGCGCATGGTGTCGGGCGAGGAGGCGGTCCGGTTGGGCCTGGCCACGAGCACCAGCCAGCACCCGCGGGACGCCGCGCTGACGTTGGCGGCCGAGATCGCCGGGCGCAGCCCCGATGCCATCCGCGGCATCAAGCACCTGGTCGACCTGTCCGGCACCGTCGGCCTGGCCGAGCAGTACGCGGAGGAGCGCCGCGTGATCGGGTCCCTCATCGGTTCGCCCAACCAGGTCGAGGCGGTCACCGCCTTCTTCGAGAAGCGCGCGCCGTCCTTCGTGGATCCTCAGTAGCCCGCGGCAGCGCCGTCCAGGGCCCGGGGGTCGGCGACGCCGGCGAGGACGCCGTCGCTGGCCTCGATGACCTGCGTGTGGCCGAAGCCGTGGTCGATCGCGTGCACGCTGCGGCGCACTTCGTGGCCTCGGGCCATGAGGCCGGAGTCCCAGTCGTGCGGGGCGTGGGCCTCCACGGCCAGGAAGCCGGGGCCGTCGCCCTCCCAGGTCTGGAACCCGCCGGTGCTGCCCAGGGCCCAGCGGCCCTCGCCCACGGCCCGGCCCGGGGGCTGGCCGTGCACCAGCAGCCGCGCCAGCACCTGCAGGACGATCTGGGGCTGGGTGTCGCCGCCCATGCTGCCGAGCACGGCCCGCAGCGAGCCGTCAGGCCGGATGACGATGGCCGGAGCCAGCGTGTGCGGCGGGCGCCGCCCGGGCGCCAGCTCGGCCGGATGCCCGTGCTCCAGCTTGAACCCGAGCCCGCGGTCGTGCAGGAAGATCCCGGTGGCCGGCTCGACGAGGTGGGCGCCCCAGCCCGAGGCGTTGGACTGGATGAGCGTGACCCCCATTCGTCCCCGGTCCACCGCGCAGCACACGGTCGTGCCGCCGCCCGACGCCAGCGGGGCCGTGGCCGCCCGCCGGTCCGGATCGACCGCGGCCCGGGCCGCCTCCAGCCGCTCGGCCGCCAGCAGCGCGGCCCCGTCGGCGCCGTCGGCCAGCACCGCGTCCCGGTCCCGGCCCACCGCCCGCGCCGCCTCGGCCAGCAGGTGGGGCCAGGCGGGATCGGCGGGATCGTCCGGCAGGTCCAGGCACTCGGCCACGGCCGCGGCGGCCAGGGTCAGGTAGCCCTGCGACGGGGGCGGGGGCGTGAGCACGTCGTGGCCCCACACCGTGACCTTCAGCGGCTCGACCCACTCGGCCTGGTCGCGGTCGAGGTCGTCGGTGGTGAACAGGCCGCCGCCCAGGGCCAGCAGGCCGTCGCCGAACGGTCCGCGGTAGAAGCCGGCGCGGCCGTCAGCCACGATCGTCTCCAGCGCGGTGGCCACGCCGGGCCGGCGGATCAGCGTGCCCGCCGGCAGGCGGCCGCCGGCGGCCATGGCCGGGTGGAGGTAGTCCTCGGCGCCGTCGAGCTCCAGGATCGCCGGCGAGGTCGCCGCCAGCAGCCGGGAGACGGGGAAGCCGGTGGCGGCGTAGGTGATCGCCGCCTCCAGCACCTGGCCCAGGGGCAGCCGGCCGTAGCGGCGGTGCAGCGCCAGCCAGCCGTCCACGCAGCCGGGCACGGTCACGGCCCGCACGTCGCCCTGGAACGGCAGGCGGTCGAGGCCCTCGGCCCGGGCCTGCAGCGCGTCGGACCCCGACCCGGCGCGGCCCGCGGCGCACAGCGCGGCGACGGGCTGGTCGGGCTCGTGCACCAGGGCGAACAGGTCGCCACCCATGCCGCACTGGTGCTGGTTGGTGACGGCGAGCACCGCGCCGGCGGCCACGGCGGCGTCGGCCGCGCTGCCGCCCGCCCGCAGGATCGCCACCCCGGCCGACGACGCCAGGTGGTCGGCCGTCGCCACCATGCCCGAGGGCGCGTGCGCCGTCGCTGCTCCGAACCCGCCCATCACCATCGGGCGGAGATTACGGGACCGGCCGCGTCGGCGGGACGCGGGAGACACGGCTCCGGGGCGCCGGCCATCACTCCTCGACGAGCGCGCCCGCGGCCCGCCAGGCGGCCTCGACCGCGTCGAGCCGGTCGGTGGCGCTGCGCCGGAGGCGGGCGGCGGTGCCGGTCACCAGCGCGTTGGCGAGGGCGAGGGTGCCGACGTGGCTGTCGAACACGCCGGCGCCCTCGGCGGACACGGTGAACGCCACCTCGGCGCGGGCGGCCAGCGGCGAGAGCAGGCTGTCGGACACGGCGACGACGGCGGCCCCCGCCTCGCCCGCCCGGCTGACGTGATCGACGACCCAGCGCTCGTAGCGGCGGAGGTCGACGGCGACGATCACGGTCGCCGGGCCCGCCCCCGCCAGCTGGCGGGCGACCGCCACGTCGGACCCGCCCACCTGGTGCACGTCGTCGCGCACGAGCGCCAGGCCGGCGGCGAGCATGGCGCCGACGCCCGACTCGGCGTCGCCGGCCACCACCAGCACCCGGCGGCGCCGGTCGGCCAGCAGGGCGACCGCCCGGGCGAAGGCGTCGGGGTCGACGGCGAGGAGCGTGCGCTGCACGTTGTCGAGCTCGGCCCGCAGCGTGCGCGAGACGACGTCGTCGCCCTGCTCGGCGCGGATGCGCTCGACCGCCGGGCGCAGCTGCTGGCCGATGCCCGCCTGGACTGCGGCCTGCAGGCCGCTGAACCCGGCGAACCCGAGGCGTGTCGCCAGGCGCACCACCGAGGCCCCGGACGTCTCGGCCGCGTCGGCGACGCGGGCCACGGTGCCGAACGCCACCAGCTCGGGATCGCGCAGCACGACCTCGGCCACCT
>DATBGF010000148.1:0-11012 GCA_036558145.1 Acidimicrobiales bacterium | reverse complement strand
AACCCGAGCCACCAGCCCCGGCGACCGAGCACCCCCCGCGGCCGGAACCCCGGCCGAGCGCCGATCGCCACGGCGTCGCCCGCTCCCGCCTGCGAGGCGGCGCCGAGCCCGAACCACCCGAGGCGGCCGGGCATGGGTCGGGGAGAGCGGCCGGGCAGGGGTCGGGGGGAGCCGCCGGGCCGAGCGCCGAGCGCCGCTGCCGCCAGCGCCACCGCGGTTGCCGAGGTCACCGGGCCCCAGCCCGCAGCGGCCGACGAGGCCACGAGCGCCACGGCGCTTGACGCGATCAGGGCGAGCCAGCGTCCGGCCGCGCCCGCAGCCAGCGCGGCCGCGAGCGCCAGCGTGGCGACCACCGCGGCGAGCCCGGGGTCGTCACGGGCCGCGGCCAGGCTGCCCGCCCAGGCGGTGACCAGCAGCAACGCCGCGCCCAGCCGCGCGCCCTGGCGCCACGCCTCGCCCGAGCGGCCGCCGGTGGCGCGCAGCGAGCGCAGGCGCAGCCCGAACCCCGCGGTGGCCGCCACCTCGCGGATCCGGCCCCAGAGGCCCAGGTCGGCCGCCGAGCGCCGGGCCACGTCCACCACCTCGCCCCGCCAGCGGGGATCGGGGATGGCCCGGGCGGCCGCGGCCAGCGCTCGGTCGAACACGTCAGCCCCCGGCCGGCCGCAGCCGGGCCCGGACCAGGGCGACGTTGGCCGCCTGCCGGTCGGCCTCGGCCGCCAGCAGCCGGCGGCCCGGGGTGGTCAGCCGGTAGTAGCGCCGGACCGGTCCGCCCTCGCTCTCCTCGTGGTCGAACTCGACGTAGCCGTCGCCCTCCAGCCGGGCCAGGGCGCCGTACAGGGTCCCGGCCCGCAGCCGCACCCGGCCGTCCGACATCTCCTCCACGCTGCGCAGGATGCCGTAGCCGTGCGCCGGAGCCCCCGCCAGGGCGGTGAGGATCAGGAACGTCGGTTCCCGCAGCGGCAGGGCGGCCGCGATCTCATCCATACCGTTGGACGGTATACCGGTGACCGATGGATACCAAGATCATGATCCGCCCCGCCGGCCGGCCGGGCGACCTCGGTTGGATGGTGCAGGCCCACGGCGAGCTGTATGCCGACGAGTTCCGTTGGGACACGAGCTTCGAGGCCCTGGTGGCCCGCATCGTGGCCGACTACGCCGCCGAGCACGACCCCGAGCGGGAGGCCGCCTGGATCGCCGAGGCCGGTACCCAACGCGTCGGCTGCGTGCTGTGCGTGGCCGCCGACGCCACGACCGCCCAGCTGCGCATCCTGCTGGTCCACCCGGACGGCCGGGGCCACGGGCTCGGCCGCCGCCTGGTGGACACCTGCGTCGACTTCGCCCGCGACGCCGGCTACCAGCGCATGCGCCTGTGGACCAACGACGTCCTGGTCGCGGCCCGCCAGGTCTACCTGGCCAGCGGCTTCACGCTGGTGGAGGAGGAGCCGCACCACAGCTTCGGCCACGACCTGATCGGCCAGGTCTACGAGCTCGACCTGCGCGGGTGAGACCCCAGGCTCAGTCCTCGTCGCGGTGGACTGCGGCGTCCTCGGCCGCCGGCGGCACGTTCTCGCCGGGGTAGTCGCGGGTCGTCTCGTCCCCGGTGACCAGGTCGTCGTCGGCGAGCGGCCCGACGTCCTCGTCGCCGGTCGGGGCGCCCTCCTCGTCGAGCACGACCCAGCGGTCGTCGGCGTCGCTGGGGTCGGGCCGCTCCCAGGTCTCGGGCTCGAACCGGGCGTCGTCCCGCCGGGGTCGCCCGGCCAGCTCGTCCACGCCCAGCGACTCGTCCGGCGGGAGGTCGACCCCGACGACGTCCTCGTCGAAGTCCTCGCCGGGCTGGTCCGGGTCGCCCATGCGCGCAACCTACCCCAGGTCACGCTCCAGGATCCGCTCGATGTTGCGCTCGGCCAGGGCTGCGATGGTGAGGGCCGGGTTGGAGCATCCGGCGTGGCCGGGGACCAGCGCGCCGTCCATCACGTACAGTCCCGGGTAGCCCCGGACGGTCCCGATGTTGTCGGTGGCGGCGTCCAGCGGCACGCCGCCCAACGGATGGGCCGTGGCCGCGGCGTCGACCGGCGCGGGCTCGGCGCCGCCCGATCCGAACGCCCGGGCGGCCACCGGCTCGACCCGGTGCGGTCGCCGGCTGCGGTCGCCCGCGGCCAGCCGGGCATAGGTCAGCTCGCCCGCCCGCACCGCCCGGGCGACGTCGGGGTCCGAGCCGGGCCAGACCAGCCGGACCGAGTCGCTCGCCTCGTCGTAGCGGAACGTGCCCTTGGCCGGGACCGGCGCCATCCCGACCGACGCCACGACGCCGCTCGACCCCTCGCGGGCCCAGTCGGCGAAGCACTCGACGCCGGTCGGCAGGATCGGGTTGTCCAGGTCCCGGACGAGGATCGGCGCGGTGCCGCCCAGGTTGGGCCGCACCCGGGACGGCAGCCCCGAGATGGCCGAGAAGAAGTCGCCGTTGTTGCCCCAGGCACTGCCCACCCGGTCGTTCAGCCGGGGCAGCCAGCCCCGGGCCCGCGACCGGACGAGCAGCTTGGACGTGCCCAGCGACCCGGCCCCGAGGAACAGGCGGCGGGCCAGGTAGCGGCGGGTGCGCAGGACCGTGCCGTCGTCGGCGATCTCGTCCGCGGTCACCAGGTAGCGACCGTCGGGCCCTTCCTGGATCGAGGCCACGTTCTGCTGCGTCTCGAGCGTGAGCAGCCCCGTCGCCTCCGCCCGGCGCAGGTAGTTCCGGTCCAGCGAGAGCTTGGCGCCGCTGTTGTTCCCGTACCAGAAGTCACCGGCGATGACCGACGGCACCCGCCGCCCGGCCAGCTCGGCCTCGACGATCCGCCAGTCGATCCCCATGTCGATCAGCTCGGTGGGCAGGCCGGCCTCCCGGCCCAGCTGCACCCAGGCGCGGGCCGCGGCGTACTCGGGCCTGGCCAGCACGGCCAGCGGGATGGGCTCGGGCTGCATCACGCTCCGCACCCGCGGGTAGTGGACGTCGTCCATCTCGCCGTAGTCCACGCCGGTGCCGAAGATGCGCCGGAACAGCGACTCCGGCGGCTGGACCAGGGCGCCCGCGTAGACCAGCGACCCGCCACCGACGCCGGCGCCGGCGAAGGCCACGATGCCGTCGCCGACGGTCAGCTCCAGCACGCCCACGAAGCGGTCGATGGGCTTGGGGTCGCCGAGCAGGGCCACGTCGCTCAGCCACGCCGAGCGGCCGTCGGGGTTGGTGAGGCTGGAGAAGGTGTCCTGGTAGGGCGTGAGCGGCCAGCGCCGGCCCCGTTCGAGCAGTACGGAGGGCAGGCCGGCCTCGGACAGCCGCAGGGCGGTGACGGCGCCGCCGAAGCCGGAGCCGATGATGAGGTACTCGACCGGGTCGGGGGTGAAGGTCAGGGAGGGGTCCATGGGGGGTGGTCTCCTAGAGGATGACGGTGCGGTGGTCGGTGATCAGCCGGTCGATCCAGCGGTCGAGGTCGCGGGTGTCGCCGTGCTCGTCCAGCAGGAGGCGGGCGAGGATGTCGCCCAGGTCCCGGGACGCGGCGGCCCCGAAGCCGAGCCGGGTGATCTCGGCCACGCCGAAGCGGAGGAACGCGTCGGCGTTGATCCGGTGGCGGGCCAGGTGGTTGCGCAGCCGGGCCGCGTCCTTGCGCTCGAACCCGGTCACGATCTGGTGGCAATAGGTCAGCTCGCTCCACCCCGCGGCGCCGGTCCCGTGCAGCGGCACGCCGTGGGCGGCGAGCACGCCCGCGATGGTGCGGGCGTTCTCCACGACCTCGCGGGCGTAGTCCTCCCAGGGGGTCTCCTCCAGCACGATGCCGGTGGCGGCGATGCTCGCCAGGTGCGGGTTGCACACCAGCGTGGGCCCGTTGAGGGGCCGCAGGTTGGCCAGCAGCTCGACCCGCCGGTGGACCTCGGCGTCGTTGGTGAGGATGATCCCGCCCTGCGGGCCGGGGAAGGTCTTGTGGGTCGAGCCGAAGAGGAGGTCGGCGCCCTCGCGCAGCGGATCCTGGTACTGGCCGCCGGCGATCAGGCCGAGCGTGTGGGAGCCGTCGTAGGCCACCAGCCCGCCGTAGCCGTGCACGACCTCGGCCACCGCGGCGACCGGCATGGGGTAGGTCACGATGGAGGACCCGAGCACCACCAGCGGCGGCCGGGCCCGGTCGAGCAGGGCCACGGTGGCGGGCAGGTCGAGCTGCCAGTCGGCCTCGGAGAACGGCAACGGCAGCGAGAGCCGGTCGAACACCTCGTAGTTGAACGGGTAGCCGCCGCCCGGGAAGAACGGTGGACCCGGCCGACCTGGTCGCCGACCTCGGTGAGGCCGAAGAGCACGGCCAGCAGGCACATGTTCCCGGACACGGGGGCGAGGTTGACGTGGGTGGCGTCGAACACGCGGGACGCGGCCGCGGCCGTGGCCGCCACGATCTCCTGGGCGGGACCGGTCCCGGCGTAGAAGTTGGCGGCGTAGCGGCCCTGGATGTCGGCGGCGAGCGGTGCCCGGGCCCGCTCCGACATGCGGTTCTCGCTGACGATCAGGTTGAGCGACTCGAGGCGGGCCTGGTCGTGGCGGGCGAGGATGTCCTCGACCGTGGTGGTGGCGGCGAGGGTGGCGATCATCGGAGCAGCTCCTGGACCAGGGCGGCGATCTCGGCGGACTGCTCGGCGTTGAGGCGGGGATCGCAGGCGGACCGGTAGTCGGGCAGCCAGCGGCCCAGGTCGTGGGGCCCGGCCACGCACTCGGTGACGGCGTCGGGCGTCATCTCCAGGTGGATGCCCGCTGGGGTCAGGCCGTGGCCACGGAGCACGGTGAAGAACGCCTCGATCTCGGCCCGGATGTCGGCCATCAGCCGCGTCTTCTGCCCGTGGAGGTTGGTGCGCCCGTTGCCGTGCATGGGATCGACGATCCAGGCCACGCCGGCGGCCCTCGTCCCCAGGGCGTCGACGACCTCGGGGAGGTGGGTGGCGCAGCGCTCCGCGCCCATGCGGGCGATGAACGACAGCCGGCCGGGGATGTGGTGGGCCGCGGGGTCGAGCGCCTCGGCCAGGGCCTGTACGTCGTGGCGACCGGCGGCCGGGCCCAGCTTGACGCCGACCGGGTTGGCGATGGCGGCGGCGAAGGCCACGTGGGCGTGGTCGAGCCGGCGGGTCCGGTCACCGATCCAGAGGTAGTGGGCGCTGGACGCGTGGTGGCCCCTGGTGAGCGCCCACTCGTAGTCGAGCAGCAGGGCCTCGTGGCTGAGGAAGGTGCGGGGCGCGCCGTACCGTTCCTCCTGGTCCAGGGTCTCGACCGCCCGGCAGGTGGCCTCGTGGGCGGCGAGCAGGCGGGCCGCGTCGGGGCGGCGGTCGTCCCGGCCCATGCCGTTGACGGCATCGCCCCGGTAGCTGGGGATGACCCGGCCGTCGGCCAGCTCCTCGTGGTCACGGGAGCGGGGCTTGGCGAACTGCCCGCCGAAGCGGGCGATCCGTGTCACCGGTCGCCCCGAGGCGGCGATCGTGTCGGCTGTCTGGTGGAGGTGGGCGGCCTTGGCCCGGATGCGGTCGGGCCCGGTGTCGTCCAGCCGCTCGGCGCAGTCGCCGCCGACGACGACGAAGCCTTCGCCGGCCGCGGCCCGGGCGATGGCGATGCGCAGGTCCCGGCAGCCGGCCGCGTCGACCGGTCCGGGTGCGGCCGCGAGCTCGTCGAGGACCTGGTCGAGGTGACCGGCGTCGGGCCAGTCCGGCTGCTGGAGCGCCGGGAGCGCAGGATCTGTCGGGGCCTTCGGGAGGGGAGGGGCGAGAGCCATCGGGCGATGCTGCGCAGCCCGGCGGCGCCGTCACATTGGGCATCCGCCTCATTTGCTCACGGAGTGTGGCCGTAAGACGCCTTAGCGCCTTACCGGGAATTGAGCGGGGGCCGGCTCTGTTGGCTTGGCGGATGGCCTCCCTGTTCCGCTTCCCCAACCCGGTGAACGAGGTGTCCGCTCGCCTGGTGGCCGGCGGGGTGGTCGTCGTCGCCCTGGTGATCCTGGTGTTCGACCAGCCGTGGCTGCTGGCGCCGCTGGCCTACGGCTTCGTGGCCCGGGTGCTGACAGGGCCGACGCTGAGCCCGCTGGGCCAGTTGGTGACCCGGGTCGTCACGCCGCGCCTGCAGGTGCAGCCCCGGTTGGTGCCCGGGCCGCCCAAGCGCTTCGCCCAGGGGATCGGGGCCGTCGTGACGGTCAGCGCCGCCGTCCTGCACTTCGGCTTCGGACTGACCGGCGCCGCGTATGTCCTGGTCGGCGTGCTCGTGGTGGCCGCCGGGCTGGAGTCGATCCTCGGGTTCTGCATCGGCTGCCGGGTGTTCGCGCTGCTGATGCGCTGGGGCGTGATCCCGCCCGATGTGTGCGAGAGCTGCAACAACCTGGTCTTCGATCGGGCGACTTGACCGCCGGTCAGGCCGGTGTGTGATGGGGGCATGACGCACAGCTGGCACTGGCACCCCGGACCACCCACCCCTTCTGCCTCGTCTGGCGGCCCCCGTCGCCGCCGCCCGATCCGGCGGTTGCTCCGGCTCGCGGCGCTGATCGCCGCCGCCGTGGCCCTGGTCGTGACGCTGACGCCGGCGGCATCCTCGGGCCAGCCGGCCCAGTCCGCGCCCGCGGCCAAGCCGACGATCGTGCTGGTCCACGGGGCGTTCGCCGATGGTTCCTCGTGGAACGACGTGATCAAGCGCCTGCAGGGCGACGGGTACACGGTCATCGCCCCGGCCAACCCGCTCCGGGACGTGGCCGGTGACTCGGCGTACGTGCAGAGCGTCCTGGCCACGATCGACGGCCCGGTGGTCCTGGTCGGCCACTCCTACGGCGGCGCGGTGATCAGCAACGCGGGCAACGCCCCCAACGTCCGGGCGCTGGTCTACGTGGCCGGCTTCGCTCTGGACCAGGGCGAGAGCCTGGCCTCGATCAACGCCCAGTTCCCGAACAACCAGCTGGGGCCGGCCATCGTGCCCCGCCCGTTCCCGCAGCCCGACGGCACGATGGGCACGGACCTGTACGTGAACCCGGACCAGTTCCGCGCCGTGTTCGCCGCCGACGTCCCGGCCAAGCAGACGGCCCTGATGGCCGCCACCCAGCGCCCCCTCTCGGTCGCCGCCGTCGTCGGCACGTCCGGCCCGGCGGCATGGAAGACGGTCCCGACCTGGTACCTGGTGGCCCGCAAGGACCTCACCATCGACCCCGAAGCCGAGCGCTTCATGGCCCAGCGGGCGGGGGCCACGACGGTGGAGATCAACTCCTCCCACGTGGCGATGGTCGCCCACCCGAACAAGGTCACCGACCTCATCGAAGCCGCCGCCACCGCGACGGCGACGCCCTAGCCGGCGGTCCCTGTTGTCGTGGAGGCGGCGGCCGACACCCTGCCGCCTCCACGGCTCCCGGCTAGCGGTCCCGGTCGAGCATGAGCACGTCGTAGACGGGGGCGCCGTTGCGTTCCGGGCGCAGTTGGGCGACGCCGTCGCATCCCCATGCGGCGCAGGCGACCTGGGCCGCCCAGTTGTCCGGATCGACGAGCAGCGTCGCCCGCTCCTCCGAGCGGCCCGACAGCAGGGTGTCGACGAGGTGGCGGCCCACGTGCTGCCGCCTCCACGGCGACCGCACCACGATCTCGCAGATGGCGAGCGTCCGGTGCCCGTCCTCGCGCGTGAACCCGTCGGGGACCCTGGTCAGCAGCCCGCGCCACCAGTCCGTCCCGGCCGGGAGCGTGAACCCGTAGGCGAACCCGACCAGCTCACCGTCGAGGTCGGCGCACACCAGCTCCCAGGCCGGCGCACCCATGTGGCCGGCCAGCTGCAGGCGGAAGCGCTCCTCGCCGAAGTAGGCGTCGCTGGCGTCGGCGTACACCTCGATGTAGGCGGCGACTATCTCCTCGAGCCGGCTCATGGCTCCCGGCACGTCGAGCCGGTCGAGCGTGATGTGTTCGCTCATGGGACGGGTGGCGTACTGGACGGGGCTGATCACGTGCTGGCCTCGATGCTCAGGCCACCACCCGACACCCGGAGACGGGCCACGTGGAGGTAGCGGCTGGACGGGTAGCCCACGTTCGGCTCGGAGAAGGCGTGGAAGGCGACCCACAGGGCCCCGTCCCCGCCGCGGAAGACCTCGACCCCGCCGGGCCCGGCGAGCTGGCTGCCGGACGAGAGGATCCGGCCGTTGGCGGGCTTGCTGCAGGGCCCCGCGGGCCCCGAGCAGGTGGCGTAGGCGGTCGTGTACTGGCGCGAGTTCCAGTTGCCCGCGGCGTAGACGAGGAAGTAGCTGCCGCCCTCCCGGAACATCGACGGCGCCTCGGTCACGCCGTGCTCGAACGAGCGGTCGGCGGAGATCAGGGCGTGCGGCTCGCCGGTCAGGCCCAGTCCGTCGGCCGTCAGCTCCTGGGACCAGATGGTCTGGGGCCCGGCGCCGCCCTCGGCCTTCCACAGCAGGTAGGCGCGGCCGTCGGCGTCGACGAACGGGCTGGGGTCGATGGACCCGCCCGCGTCCTGCTGGCACATGAGCGGTCCGCCCGAGTCGTCCTGGAACGGTCCGGCGGGGGAGAGGGCCACCGCCCGGGAGATGCACTGCAGGCCGGACCACCGGTCCTTGACCGTGTAGTAGAGGACGTAGGCGCCGCCGCGGGGCAGGACCGACGGTGCCCAGGTCGAGCCCTCGGACGCCCAGCCGGGGACGCCGGCGAGGCCGTTGCCCACGATCTCCCAGTTCACGAGGTCGGTGGAGCGGATGACCTGGATGTCACCGGCCCCGGCGTTGGTCGAGTAGGCGTAGTAGGTGCCCCCGGCCCGGAGCACGAACGGGTCGGCGAAGTCGAACGGGAACCGTGCCCCGGTGGCGTAGGCCAGCGTGCGGCTGCAGGCGGCGGCCGCGTTCTGGAGTGCGGTCACGGAGACCTGGTCGTTGTCGGCCTGGTTGGCGTCCATCGCCGTGGAGACGCCGTCGAAGCAGGCCCGGGCGTCGGCCGCGCTGGCATCCACCTGGCCCTGGGCCGACGCGGTCTCGGCGGTCTGGGCGTCGACCGCGGCGATCTGGGCCTGGAGGTCGGCGATCATGGTCTCGAGCTGCGCCCGGTCGGCCACCGCAGTGTCGATGGCCCCCTGCACCCGGGTGATGCTGGCCTGGGTCTCGGCCTCCCGGTCCTGCGCGTCGGCCAGCCAGTCCTGCCGGTCCGCAAGGTCGGCCCGGGTGGCGTCGAGCCGGTCGTGCGCGGTCACCAGCTTCACCTTGGCTGCCACCCACCCGGTCAGGGCCACGACGACAAGTACGACAACGGTGATGCGAGCGGTTCGCCGCACCCACCGCTCCCGGCGCGACCGCGCGGCCCGGTGCCTCCCCACTCCGCGGCCGTCTCCGCCTCCGTCTCTGCCGCTGCCGCCCTCGCCGCTCGCCGTAGTCCGGCCGCGTCCTTCGTCCCGGTCCGGGCCGCCCGGCTTCGCTTCGCCGCCCTGCTCTTCGTCGTCGGGATCAGCGTGGAGGTCGACGAAGTCGATGGTCACAGCTGCACCCCCGCCTGCCCGCAGACGCCCTCGACCCCGTGCACAGTGCGCGCCATCCCAGCGGTGTCACCCGCGGATGCGGCGTTGAGCGCCTCGGTGAGCCCAGCCACGCAGGTCTGCAACGACCCGAGCTGCCCAGCACTGGCCATGAGCGCCGCATTTGCGCTGTCAAGCGACCCTTGGATCCCCTGGAGCCACAAGTTGGTGGCGTCGTAGGTCCCCTGCGCCTGGGTCCGCTCAGCCTCCCGCAAGATGCGAGTCTTGATCGCCCCGGCCAGCGTGGCCCGATTGGCAGCGACCGTGTCATTCGTCGTACCCAGGTCATCCACGGTCCGATCGAGCTGAGCCTGCGCCCGCTCGATCCTGACGTTGGCCCGCCCGGTGGCATCCATGGTGGCGTTCATGTCACACGCCACGAGCCCGAGCCCGACGACACCGGCCACACAAGCCAGCCCCACGGCAGCCCGCCGCCGGCGCCGACCGCGCAGCGCCACCCGGGCGCGCTCCACTATGCGGCGCCGAGCGCGCCGCTCTCCAGCAATCCGCCGATTCACTTGTGGTCCTCCGGCGTTCAGATAGGGGGTTCGTCTCACCGGCCGGCACGCCAATCTGCGTGCTCTCCCCCTACTGACGCGTGAGGACCCCATTTTGGTTTCCCCACGCTGCGCTTTGTGATCTAGCCGTAACGTGCGGACGCCTGAGGTACGAAGTTCCTTGCACCGACGGTCACCTGACTCCGACCAGCGTCACATCGACGGGGCCGCCACCAAGTCGATGACGTCGTCGAACATCACGATGAGGATGGCGCCCACCAGTCCGGCCACCGCGGCCACGGCGGCGCCCGAGGGGGTCAGCGCATCCTGGGTGCCGCTGACGACTCCGAACAGTCCGGCGGCTGCGGCCGCTATCAGCAGGGCATTGCGCGCGACGTGGCGTCGACCGAGCGGCGTGGTGGAGGACGATCCGAAGCACCGGCAGGGCACTGCGGCCCCCCGTCGCACCGTGTGGACTATGGCCGCGACGAAGGCGCCCAGTACACCGACTGCCAGCCCGAGGCCCACGCCCGTCACCGCTCGTGCGGGGCCGGCCAGCAGGAATGGGATCGACGCCTCCGTGATGGCCACCACGAGCGCGACTGCCCGGACCTGGCCCCGGGGCACTCCGAGCTTCGAGACCGTGCCTTCGAACTCACGGAAGGCGCGCCGGTTCCGCACCTTGGTGAGCGCCGAGGCGAGGAAGACGGCGCCCAGCAGGCATCGAACGCTCAGCAGGACATAGCTCATGGTCAGCTCCTTGCTCTCACCAGCGCATCGACGCGCGGGCCCGCCGTCAGGCGTCGAAACACCACACCGAAGAGGCGTTGGGGCTCGACGAAGCCGAAGTCCCGCGAGTCGTAGCTGCGGTTGGGGTTGTCACCGAGCACCACGAGGCGGTCGGCGGGGACGAACGTGCGGGCCCGGTCGTCGACCAGATGGGGCGCGAGTGGGTCGCCGGCCACGGCCACTGCGCGCTTGATGATCCA
>DATBGF010000147.1:0-3836 GCA_036558145.1 Acidimicrobiales bacterium | reverse complement strand
GTAGCCGATCGTGAGCTCGGCGGTGCGGGCCGGGCGGCGATCGGGCAGCAGGGCGAGGATCTCGTCCCACCCGGCATGGGCCCAGGCCCCGGTGGACTGGGCGATGTCGCCCACCACCGTCATCGACCCGTTGAGCGACCGGCGGGCCAGCATCCGCAGCTGCATCGGGGCGAGGTCCTGGGCCTCGTCGACGACGATGTGCCCGTACGTGCGCACGTCCTCGGTCTCCCGCCGCCGGGATCGTGGGCCGACCAGCGCCCGCGCCTCGTCGAGCAGCGGCACGTCGTCGTGGGTGAACACGGCCTCGTCGATGGTGGCCGACCGGGGGCGGACCAGCGCGGCGATCTCGGCGTCGGTGAGGACGCTCGCACCGGCGAGCCGCAGGAGAGCGGGCGATCCGTACAGGTCGTGCAGCAGCTGGGCCGGCGTCAGCACCGGCCACATGCGCTCCAGGGCCTCCCGCACCTCGGGGGCCGAACGCACCCGGTCGCGGACCTCGACGGGGTCGGGCTGGTTGCGACCGCTGGCGGCCAGCGCGTCGAAGACGCCCTGCTCGACGATGCGGCGGCCGGCGTTGTGCGTACGTGACCGCCGGCGGGCGTCGCCGACGATGCGGGCGCTCTGGTCGGCGGTGAGCGTGAGCGTCTGCAGGCCGTAGCCCACCCGCAGGTCGGAGCGGAGCGGGCGCTGGCGGTCGCGCACCGCTTTGGCCAGGACGCGCACCATGCGGACGTCGCCCTTCACCCGGGCCACCGCGGCCCGGTCGTAGCCCCGGATGGTGACCTGATCGGGGATCAGGTCGGCCAGCACGCTCAGCTCGACGCCGGCCTCGCCGAGGGACGGCAGCACCTGCTCGATGTAGCCGAGGAACAGGCGGTTGGGGCCGACCACGAGCACGCCCTGCCCCTCGAGCGGGAACCGGTACGTGTACAGCAGGTAGGCGGCGCGGTGCAGGGCCACGACGGTCTTGCCGGTGCCGGGACCGCCCTGCACGACGAGGACGCCGGGGAGCTCGGACCGGATGATCTCGTCCTGCTCGCCCTGGATGGTGGCGACGATGTCGGTGAGGCGGCCGGAGCGAGCCGACTCCAGGGCCGACAGGAGGGCGCCGTGGCCGCTGATGTGGTGGCCGTTGCCGTTGGCACCCTCGTCGAGGATGTCGGCGCCATCGCCGAACAGCTCGTCCTCGATGCCGAGCAGCGCCCGGCCCCGGGTGGCGAAGTGGCGGCGGCGGGCCAGGCCCATGGGCGCCCGGCCGGTGGCGCGGTAGAAGGGCTCCGCGACCGGGGCCCGCCAGTCGACCACCACCGGCTCCTGGCTGCGGTCGGCCACGGCGAGGCGCCCGATGTAGAAGGTGTCGCCGGCTTCGGTGTTCTCCGCCGGCTCACGGTCGATGCGCCCGAACACCAGCGAGGCATCGCCCAGCTGGAGCTCGCGGAGGCGGTTGAGGATCGTGTCCCAGATGACGTCGCGCTCGAAGCGCGCCTGCTCCGTGCCGCCGGCGCCGACCTCGACCATGGTCTCGAGCCCTCGGGCCGCCCGCCGGGCCGCCTCGAGGCATTCGTACGCGTAGTCGATGTACGACTGCTCGACTTCGAGATCGGGGTGGATGGGCACGTGCCGGTTCCTTGTCCGGGGAACAGAACATGCTATCGGCGCGCGGGTGGGACCGTCCGCACACCCCTCCCCCTCAGCGGTGAGCCGTCACCGATCGCCTACCGTGACGGTCGTTGCCCGCCCCCAGCCCCTTCCTCGCCGCCTGCCGGGGTGAGCCCCACGACCGGGTGCCGGTCTGGTTCATGCGTCAGGCCGGCCGATCCTTGCCGGAGTACCGGGCCATCCGGGGCGACGGGAGCATCCTCGACGCCATCCGCAAGCCCGAGGTGGCGGCCGAGATCACCCTCCAGCCCGTGCGCCGCTATGGGGTCGACGCCGCGATCCTCTACTCCGACATCGTCGTGCCCGTCGCCGCCATCGGCTTCGGCGTCGACGTCGCCCCTGGCACCGGCCCGGTGGTCGACGCGCCCTTCCGCGAGCGCAGCGACCTCGACCGCCTGCGGCCGCTCGAGCCCGAGCTCGATCTGCCGTACGTGCTCGAGACCGTCCGCCTGGCGGCCGCCGAGCTGGACGTGCCGCTGATCGGGTTCGCGGGCGCCCCGTTCACGGTGGCCAGCTACCTGGTGGAAGGCCGCCCGTCCCGCACCTACGGGCGCACCAAGGCGCTGATGGCCGCCGATCCGGCCACCTGGGCCGCCCTGCTCGACCGGTTGGCCGACTTGGCCATCGCCTCGATGCGAGCCCAGGTCGCGGCGGGGGCCGCTGCGGTCATGGTGTTCGACAGCTGGGCCGGCGCCCTCAGCCCGGCCGACTACGAGCGGTCGGTGCTGCCGGCCAGCCGGCGAGTGTTCGATGCCGTGGCCGACCTGGGCGTGCCCCGCATCCATTTCGGGGTGAACACGGGCGAGCTGCTGGGCCTGATGGGACGGTCCGGCGCGGGCGCCGACGTGGTCGGCGTGGACTGGCGCACGCCGTTGTCGATCGCCCGTGGCCGGGTCGGTCCCGGCACCGCGCTGCAGGGCAACCTCGACCCGGCCGCCTGCCTGGCGCCATGGCCGGTGGTGGCGGAGCGGGTCCGGGAGGTGCTGGCCGACAACGGCGGCCACCCCGGCCACGTCTTCAACCTCGGGCACGGCGTGCTCCCCGAGACCGATCCCGGCATCCTCGGACAGGTCGTCGACCTGGTGCACGCCGAGGGCCGGGTGGCGGGCGCTTGACCGGCCGGCAGGTGAGGGGCCAGTGATCGGCGTCGTGCTCATGGCCTACGGCACCCCCGCCGGGCCGGCCGACGTCGAGGCGTACTACACGCACATCCGGCGGGGCCGGCCGCCGTCAGCGGACGAGCTGGCCGACCTGCAGGCGCGCTACGACGCCATCGGCGGGGTCTCGCCGCTGGCGGAGCGCACCGAGGCCCAACGGGCGCGGCTGCAGGAGACCCTCGACAACCTGGCTCCCGGCCGGTTCCGCGTCGCCCTCGGCAACAAGCACGCGGCGCCGTTCATCGAGGACACCGTGGCGTCGCTGATCGCCGACGGCGCCGAGCGACTCGTCGGGCTGGTGCTGGCGCCCCACTACAGCCGGGGCAGCGTGGGCGAGTACCGCGAGCGGCTCGACGCTTCCGCGGCGGCGGCCGCGGCCGGCCTCCCGGTGGCCATGATCGAGCGCTGGTACGACCTGCCCGCGCTGCACGAGTTCCTGGCGCGGGCGGTCACCGACGCGCTGGCGGCCATGCCCGAGCGCACGAAGGTGCTCTTCACCGCGCACAGCCTCCCGGTGGCCGTGCTCGATGGCGACCCGTACGAGGACGAGCTGCGGGCGTCGGCAACGGCGGTCGCCGCCCGGGCCGGTCTGCCCCGCTGGGCGGGCTGGACGCTCGCCTGGCAGAGCGCGGCCCGCACGCCGATGGCGTGGAAGGGCCCCGACATCCTCGAGGTGATCCGCGATCTCGCCGCCACCGGGCGCGCCGACGGCGTGGTGGTGTGCCCGCAGGGGTTCACCAGCGACCACCTCGAGGTGCTGTACGACCTCGACATCCGGGCTCGTTCGTCGGCCGAGGAGGCGGGCCTGGCCTTCGCTCGGACCCGGTCGGTCAACGACGATCCGACGGTGTTCGGTGAGCTCGCAGCCGTGGTCGCGGCGGCCGTATGAGGATCGCGGTCGTCGGCGGCGGCATCACCGGCCTGGCCACCGCCTACGAGCTGTGCCGCTCGGTGCCCGAGGTCGACGTGGTGCTGTTCGAGGCGGGCAAGCGGCTCGGCGGCAACATCCGCACGTCCTCG
>DATBGF010000146.1:0-1541 GCA_036558145.1 Acidimicrobiales bacterium | reverse complement strand
CACCAGCTCGACGTGCGAGAAGCGCGCCGCCAGCCCTTCGAGGCCCAGGACCAGGGCGGTGCGCAGGCGCCGCCCCTCGCTGATGTAGAGCCCGTGGTTGGTGTTGACCACGAGCGGGACCCGGGCCAGCCGGCCCACGATCCGCCCGTAGATCCCGGGCTTCGGGTTGTGGGTGTGGAGGACGTCGAAGCGCTCGCGCCGCAGGATGCGCCACAGCTCGGCCGCGGCGCGCAGGTCGGCGGTCAGGCTCCAGCCCCGGGTGGACGAGCGCAGCGTCAGGTGGCGCACCCCGTCGCCTGCCAGCGCCGGCACGCACGGGCCCGGCGCGCTGATCCCGGTGACCGTCCCGCCCCGCTCGACCACCGCCCGCAGTTGGGGCCGCAGCAGGTACCACAGCGACGAGTCGACGGTGGTCAGGTGCGCGACCCGGGGTGGGCTCACTCGCGCTCGCCCTCGTCGACGAACACCGCGGCGTCGTAGCGCAGCATCACCAACCCCGCCCGCCACGCGCCCCGGTCCGCGGTCGAGGGCAGGCCCGCCACCTCCTCGACCAGCCAGCGGGGATGGTCGGCCCCCGCCTCCCGGGCCAGCGGGAACCCGCCGCCGAACCGGGCGTTGACCTCGATCACGGCCAGCCCGCCGTCCTCGCCGGCGAACACCTGCACGGTCAGCGGACCGTAGGCCCCGGGCAGCCCTTCGCCCACCCGGGCGGCCACGTCCTCCAGCGCCGCCGACCGCACGGTCACGGCCTTGGACACCTCGCCCGCCCGCACCTCCAGGCGCCGCCGCGGCACGGCGCTCACACAGCGCCCGGCCCGGTCCACCAGCACGTCGATGGTGTGCTCGTGCCCGGGCGCCACCTCCTGCACCACGACCTCGCCGCCGCGGGCCGCCACGTCCAGCTCGGCAGCGTCGCGCACCACCGCCACGCCGATCCCGGCACTGCCGAAGCGGGGCTTGACCACGAGAGGGAACGGCCACCCCTGCACCTCGTCGATGCCGGCCTGGCGCACGGTGGGAAGGCCGTGCTCGACCAGCCACGCGTGGGTTCGCACCTTGTCCGCCGCGATGGCGACCGCCTCCGGCCCCGACACCGCCACGGTGACGCCCGCGGCCGCGAACCGCTCACGGGCCGCGGCGTAGGCCGCCAGCTCGGTGTCGATGGTCGGCACGATCAGGTCGACCGCGTATTTGTCGCACAGGTCCAGCACTGCGGGGACGAAGGCGTCGTCGTCGCACGAGGGGACCAGCAGGCCCTCGTCCGCCTCGTGGAACGCGGACGAGTACCACGAGCGATCGGCTGCCAGCACCCGCCCGTCCAGCCCGGTCGCCCCCAGCGCCGCCCGGAAGCCACGCAACAGCTCGACGCGGCGGCCGGCCGACGACACCAGGACCGTGAAGGGCCGGCTCACCACTGTTGCTGTTGGCCGGCCTGCGCCGGGCGATCCGGCATCTCGGGCATGGTGGCATGTGTACCGTGGCTGATCCCCGACGCGCTGAGGACGACCGCGACGGTCCGCACCATGATCCGCAGGTCCAGC
>DATBGF010000145.1:0-3530 GCA_036558145.1 Acidimicrobiales bacterium | reverse complement strand
CAGGCCGCCGGGCCGCCCCTTGAAGATCGCCACCTGGTCGCCGTCGAGGCCCACGAAGTATGTCGAGTGGCCGTACCACTGGATGGTCGCCACGGCCCCGCCGACCACGACCACGATCAGCACGACGAACAGCGCCACCCGCCACGTGAACCGGCGGGACCGGCGGGCGTGCCGGGCCCGTGAGCCGGCGCCGGTGCGGGGCCCGGGCTCGCCGTCGTAGTCGTCCCCGTCGTCGTAGTCGTCCTCGTCGGGCGGCGGGGCGGCGACCCGGCGGTGGCGGGCGGTGCGGGTCGGCGACGGGGTGTCGTCGACGTCGGCGTAGGCGCCGCTCCGGGAGGGAGCCGCGGGCGCGGCGCGGGTGGCGGCCTCGCCCTGGGTGCCCAGCGCGGCGGACGCGGCCTCGGCGCGGCCGCCGTCGTCGATGACGTCGACCACGACCACGGTGATGTTGTCCCGGCCTCCGCCGTCGCGGGCCTGGCGGACCAGCTCGTCGGCCACGTCCGACGGGTCCGGCACGCGGCGCAGGACGGCGGCGATGGCGTCCTCGGGGACCTCGTTGAACAGGCCGTCGGAGCACAGCAGGTAGCGGTCGCCGTGGCGGGGCTCGACGGCGAAGGCGTCGACCGGGACGTCGTCGTAGACGCCCAGGACCCGGGTGAGGATGTTGCGCTGGGGGTGCACGGCCGCCTCGTCGGGCGACAGGCTGCCCTCGCGCACGAGGTCGGCGACCAGGCTGTGGTCCGTCGTGAGCTGGTCGAGCTCGCCGTCGGACCAGCGGTAGGCGCGGGAGTCGCCCACGTTGGCGATGGCCAGCAGCTCGTCCTGGTCGTGCTCGACGACGGCCAGGGCCACGACCGTGGTGCCCATCCCGGTCAGGTCGGGGTCGTTGGCGCCGGCCCGGAAGACCGCGCTGTTGGCCTGCTCGATGGCGTCGACCAGTCCGTCCATGGTGTGGCGGTCGAAGCTGCGGGCGATGGTGTCGCAGGCGATCTCCGAGGCGACCTCGCCGCCCCGGTGGCCGCCCATGCCGTCGGCGACCGCCCACAGGCCGACGTCGTCGCGGGCCACGTACTGGTCCTGGTTGTTGGACCGGACCCGGCCGACGTCCGTGGCGCCGCCCCAGCGCAACCGCGTGCTCCCAGCCCGGGCGGTCACTGCAGCTCCAGCACGGTGTTGCCGATCTGCAGCCGGTCACGCCGCTTGATCACCATCGGCCCGGCCACCCGCCGGCGGTTGAGGTAGGTGCCGTTGGTCGACCCGAGGTCCTCGACGTACCAGTGGCCGTCGCGCTGGAACACCCGGGCGTGGACCTGGCTGGCGTAGGCGTCCTCCAGCGGCACCTGGCAGCCGGCGGCGCGTCCCAGCGTGATCTCCTCGTCCAGGGCGTAGGCCCGTCCCCGCAATCCGGGTGGCTCGAGCACCTTGAGCTGGGGATGGTTGGACCGGCCCGGCCGCGGCGGGCGGCGTCCCCGGCCCTTCTGCTTGCCCGCCGGCGCCCCGACCGGGGCGTCGACGAGGCGCGGCGCGTTGACCTCGGTCCACACGGCTCGCAGCACACGCAGGAAGAACAGGTACAGCAGCACGAGGAGGAAGAGCTTGAGGAGGTTGAGGAGCTGCTCGGGCACCGAGCCGGAGACTATCGGTACCCGGGGCCTCAGCCCGACCGGACCGGCCTCAGCTCGCCTCGAACCGCATCCGCGTGTGGCCGAACGTGAGCTCGTCACCGTCGTTGAGGAGGCGCTGGTCGATCCGCACGCCGTTGACCTTGGACCCGTTGGTGGAGCCGAGGTCGACCAGCACGAACCCGTCGCCCTGGGGGCGGATCTCGGCGTGGGCGCGGCTCACGTTGGGATCGGCCAGCACGATGTTCGACTCGGGCCGCCGGCCGATGGTGATGACGTGCTCGGCCAGGGTGAAGCGCTCGCCGGTGGGCAGCACCAGGCTCCCGGCCCCGGCGCCCCCGGCCCCCTCCCGGAAGCGGCCCTCGACCTCGAACCAGCCGGTCCCGAAGCTCTCCTCCACGACGAACTCGACGTCGACGGGCCCCATGAACCCATAGCCCTCGTCCCGGGCGTGGGCCCGGGCGGCGTCGCACAGCTCGCGGCGTAGCGCGTCCCGCACCTCGCCGAACTCCTGGTAGTCCGAGGTGGAGAGGTAGATCGTGTAGTGGTTGGCGGCCACAGGCGTGCCCCGGACCCCGACCGACACGTGGTCGTCCATCTCCCGGGCCAGCCGCCGCGCCAGCTCGACGGGTCGGATGCTGGACCGGAAGGCGCGGGCGAAGGCACCCTCCACCATGCGTTCCAGGCGGCGTTCGAATCCACGGATGGCCACGGCAAGCCAGATTACCGGTACACCCGGTGTTCAAACCCGGCGACCCCCAAACGGATGCAGGAAGCTTCGGAGGCCCGCGCTATCGTTTCCTGCTTGCTACTCGGGCGAGTGGCGGAATTGGCAGACGCGCTGGCTTCAGGTGCCAGTGGCCGTAAGGTCGTGGGGGTTCAAGTCCCCCCTCGCCCACCAGCCTCCGGGGACCGCGCCGATCAGAAGGCCCGGGTCGACGCGATGACGGCGAGGCGGTCGTCCCGGCCCTCGTCCCGGACGACGACGTGGCCGAGGCCGTCGCTGACCTCGGCGTGGGCCACGGCCGGCCCGATGCGCACCGGCTGGGCGTAGCGCATGGACAGGGACGCGAGCGTGGTGCCGGGCTCGGCCGACAGGACGGCTTCCTCGACCGCCAGGGCCAGGAGGCCGCCGTTGAGCGTGCCCGACGCGTTCAGGCCGTCGGGCCGCATCGGGATGGCGACCGTGCCCGGGCCCCGGGCCTCGCAGCCGGCCCGCTCGGCGTAGGGCACGGCGAGGCGCGGGGGGTGCGGGCGCAGCAGGCCCTCGTCGCTCACCACGGTCGGCATCCGCAGGCTCGGGTTCGGGGCGGCCATGAAGGTGGCGTGGGCGAAGCCGAGCGGGCGCCCACCGGCGGCGATGTCGATGCCGAGGACCGAGACCGAGCGCCCCGACTTCTGCGTCCGGCACACCATCGCCACCTCCCCGGTCCCGGTGGCCGGGCGCCGGAGGTGGACGTCGAGGTCCAGCGTGACGGGCACGCCCGGGGTGAACAGGCCGATGGCGATGTGCCCGGCCACGACGTCGGCCCAGGCGGCCAGGATCGACAGCCGCAGGGTGTCGGTCCCCGGCACCCACATCTCGGGCACCACGTGCGCCGATCCGTGCATCTCGTCGCCGGAGCGCGCGACGCCGAAGCCGAGGTCCCGCATGATGTGGCGGTCGAGATCGCCGGGATGGGCCACGTGTTCCATGGCGCCGTCCTAGCCGGGAGGCGTCGCCTCCACGAAGTCGACGATGGCCCGGGCGAGCTCGGGGCCGCGGTCCTCCTGGAGGAAGTGGCCCCCGCCCTCGATGGTCGTGTGGGGCCGGCCCTGGGCGCCCGGGATCCGGGACTCGAAGGGGCGGGCGCCGCCGCGGGTGATCGCGTCGCCGTCGGAGAAGGCGGTGAGGACCGGCTTGTCCCA
>DATBGF010000144.1:0-8326 GCA_036558145.1 Acidimicrobiales bacterium | reverse complement strand
GTGGTGCTGCGCCAGTGGGGCGTCGAGGACGTGACCGGCCTGTCCGACGAGGCCGAGCGGGCCCGCGACGCGCTGGTCACCCGCATCAACCGCATCGGCAAGGCCGGCCGGCGCCAGGCCCGCAAGCGCCAGGAGGCCGAGGCGGCGCCGGAGGACCGGGTCCCCGAGCCCGTCTGACGGTCGCGCTGGCCCCAACCATGCCGGCCCCGCAGTGGTTCTTCCGCTTCATGTACGACCGCGAGAGCGCGGCCTGGGGGCGGCGGCGCGACGAGCCGGCGCACCGTGAGCTGGTCGAGCAGACCGCCGGCGAGCTCGCCCGCGTGGTGGCACCGCCCGGGCCCGTGGCCGACCTCGGCTGCGGTCCGGGCGCCCACGCGCTCGCACTCGCCCGGCGCGGCTACGACGTCGTCGGCGTCGACGGGTCGCCTCGCATGGTCGAGGTGGCGCGCGCACGAGCCGCCCGCGACGCGGTCAGCGCGCGGTTCGACGTGCACGACGTCAGCGCGCCGCCGCTCCGCTTCGCTGACGCGTCGCTCGGCGGTGTCCTCGCGATCCTCGTCCTCCAGCACCTCCCGCATCCCGCGGGCTTCGTCGCCGAGATCCGGCGCTGCCTGCGGCCGGGCGGGCACCTGCTGGTGACCGCCCCGGTCCGCGACAACCGCTCGCTCACATCGCAGAACCTCTACTGGCGGCTGCGCGCCGCGTGCTACCAGCTGGTGCCGGGCGTCGTCCGGTTCTACGACACGCACTCCCTGCCGCGCCTGGTCGAGGACCAGGGCCTCACCGTCGTCGAGTGCACCGGCGAGCCCGGGCGCGTGAGCGTGCTGGCCCGCGCCTGACCGGCCGTCAGTTGGTGGGGTCGGCGGGGACGGTGGTGGTCGTGGCCGTCGCCGAGTCGTCGGGCGGGGGCGCGGGCAGGATGCCGTAGGACTCCTCGCCCGGCTTCACCAGGCCCAGCTCCCGGCGGGCGAGCTCCTCGATCGTCTCGGGGTCGCGCAGGTCCTCGGCCCTGTCCTCCAGCCGGTCGTTCTCCCGGCTGAGCACCTCGATCTGCTCACGCGCCCGCTCGGTCGCCGCCCGCTGGTTGAGGTAGGTCCGCACCGGGAAGACCGCGTAGATCAACATGGCGGCGAGCGTGAACGAGCCGACCCGCATGCCCACCCGCCGCAACTGGGCCAGGCGCCGCTGCCGGGCCTCCTCGTCCGCCGGGAGCAGGCGGTCGAGGCTGAAGTTGCGGTTGATCGCCGCCACGGCCTGCAGAACCCGCTGAGTCCGCGGCTCACCAGGCCGCGCCGGAGTCGGCCGCCGCGCCCCCCGCCCGGACACATGCCCCCGCCCCGACCCCACGGGCCGCAACGCGGCGGGCGAGGCCTCGTGCCCCCCGCCGTCCGCCTTCCCGCCGTCCGCCTCGCCTTCGGAACCGCCGCTCCGCCGCCGCGGCCGCGGAGGCAGCGCGGTCACGCTGGCGCTGGGAGCCGCCAGCCGCCGCTGCCGCCGCTCAACCCGCCCGTCCGCCGCGCCCGGCAGCAAGGTAGGCGTGACGATCACCGCCCCGGGCGCCCCGGGGATCCGCCGCGGCCGCACCCGCGGCCGCCCACCCGCCCCGCCCGCTGCTCCGGCCCGGCCAACGCCCGGCGCCGCGGCCCCGTCTGTTCCTTCGCCGCCGCCCGACGCCGCTTCCCCGCCTGCTCCGTCGTCGCCCCGCTCCGCTGCCTCGGCGGCTGCTCGGTCCTCGCGCTCATCCTGCGCGGCTGCGTCGCTCTCGCTGCGCTCGGACGACGGGCGCGGGTCTTCCGCCGGGGCCGGGTCGGGTGTCGGCAGCCGGGAGCCGGGAGTGCGTGGGGCCTTGGCCGTCCGGGAGCCGCCAGGGTCCGGGATCACGATCGAGCCGTCGGGGGCTCGGACCACGACCGCCGGGGTCTCCCAGGCGCCGTGCACCCGGGGCTCGGTGGGCCCGCCCGCGCCCGGGCCGAGGCCGTCTTGCTCGCCGTCCCGCCGCCGGCGCCGGTTCATGGCGTGCCGCCGCCCGCTCGGGCCAGGGCCGCGCGGCCCCGGTACTCCGCTGCCTCGCCCAGGTCGTCCTCGATCCGCAGGAGCTGGTTGTACTTGGCCACCCGATCGCTGCGGGCGGTGGCGCCCGCCTTGATCTGGCCACAGTTCGTCGCCACCGCCAGGTCGGCGATCGTGGTGTCCTCGGTCTCGCCCGACCGGTGCGACATCACGCTCGTGTACCCGGCGCGGGCCGCCAGGGCCACGGCGTCGAGCGTCTCGGTGAGCGTGCCGATCTGGTTCACCTTGATCAGGATGCTGTTGGCCACGCCGGACTCGATCCCCCGGGCCAGGCGCTCGACGTTGGTGACGAACAGGTCGTCGCCGACCAGCTGCACCTGGTCGCCCAGGTTGGCGGTCAGGGCGGCCCAGCCGTCCCAGTCCTCCTCGGCGCAGCCGTCCTCGATGGACACGATCGGGTACTTCCCGCACAGCTCGGTCAGCAGTCCCACCATCTCCTCGGGCGACAGCTCGCGGCCCTCACCGGCCAGCTTGTAGCGGCCTTCTGAGTAGAACTCGGTCGACGCCACGTCCATCCCCAAGGCGATGTCGTCGCCGGCCGTGAAGCCCGCGCCCTCGATGGCTTCGACCAGCAGGGCCAGCGCCTCATCGGACGAGCCGAGGTCGGGCGCGAAGCCACCCTCGTCGCCCACGCCGGTCGACAGGCCGCGCTCGTGGAGGACCGACTTGAGCTGGTGGTAGGTCTCGGCGCCCCAGCGCAGCGCCTCGCGGTAGCTGGCCGCCCCCACCGGCAGGATCATGAACTCCTGGAAGTCGACGTTGTTGTCGGCGTGGACGCCGCCGTTGAGGATGTTGAGCATCGGCACCGGCAGGACGTGGGCGTTGGTGCCGCCCACGTAGCGGTACAGGGGCAGGCCGACGTCCTCGGCCGCGGCGCGCGCCACCGCCAGCGAGACGCCGAGGATCGCGTTGGCGCCCAGGCGGCCCTTGTTGTCGGTGCCGTCGAGATCGCACATCTGGGTGTCGATCTCGCGCTGCTCGGTGGCGTCGTAGCCGATCAGCGCGTCGCGGATGTCGGCGTTCACGTGGTCGACCGCGGTCGCGACGCCCTTGCCGCCGAAGCGGGCGCTGCCGTCGCGCAGCTCGACGGCCTCGAACTGCCCGGTCGAAGCTCCGGATGGCACGATGGCACGGCCCTCGGCCCCCGAGGCGAGGTAGACCTCTACCTCGACCGTGGGGTTGCCGCGAGAGTCGAGGACCTCACGGCCGACGACGTGTTCGATGCTCGACATCGTGCCTGTTGCTCCTGTTGCGAGTGTGGTTCACGTTACTTGCGGATCAAGCTCTCACGTGGATCATCCGCGCATTTCCTGCGCGCGGAACCGGTCCCGCACGTGCTCGGCGGCGATCCGGAGCTCGGTCTCGGCGTCGTCGCCCGCCACCCCGGCCGCGTCGACCGCGTCGAGGAGCCGCCAGGCGGTCTCGCCCAGGCGGTCGTCCCCGCTCACCAGCTCACGCCAGTCCACCCCCTGGGATGCCGCCTTGCGCTGCACCTTGTGGGCGTAGAGCAGGGCCGGCAGCGCGGCGGGGATGCCGTCCATGACGCTGGCCCGGCCCTTCTCCGCCTTCTTGAGCTGCTCCCAGTGGGCGGCCACCTCCTCCGCGCTGCCCCAGGCGGCGTCGCCGAACACGTGGGGGTGGCGCCCGATCAGCTTGGTGCTGACGCCATGGGCCACGTCGGCCAGGGTGAAGCGGCCCTCCTGGGCGGCCAGCCGGGAGTGGATCACGACCTGGAACAGCAGGTCCCCGAGCTCCTCCTCCAGCGCGTCGAAGCCTTCGCCCGCCTCCACGTCGAGGTGGTCGAGGGCCTCCAGCACCTCGTACGCCTCCTCCAGCAGGTGGCGGCGCAGGCTGTGGTGGGTCTGCTCCCGGTCCCAGGGGCACTCGGCGCGCAGGCGGCGGACCACCTCCACGAACGCCGCCATCTCGCCCGCCACCGGGGCGGCCAGCCGGGGCAGGTACACCGAGGTGAGGTGGTCCGGCTCCACCGCCCGGTCGAGCTCGGGCCACGGCAGCTCGACGACGGCCTCGTCGGGCAGGCCCAGGCGCTGGAGGACGATCACGGTGGGCTCCGGCCCGGTCCCGGTGCCCTCGGCGTCGCCCCGGTCGACGATCTCGCCCACCGCCAGCTTGATCTCGGACAGCACGTCGCGGCCGTCGCACTGGCCGACCAGCAGCGGCCCCCGCTCGCCCGCGGCCTCGATCGCGAAGCGGTGGCCGTCCACCAGCCGCACGCCGCGCTCGACCGGATCGACGCCCAGGCGCACCCAGGCCAGGTCGAGGAACGACATCCCGGCCACCAGCTCGACGTCGACCCGCTCGTCGGCGAGGAGCCGCTCCACGGTGTGCTCGGCCACCACCGGAGAGCCCGGCACCGCGTAGAGCACCTCACCGTGGCGCTCGGCCGCGGCCACCAGGTCCTCGACGATGGCCGGGTAGACCTCGTCGATGCGGCCGGCCGCGTCGTACAGGGCGTCGAAGCTGGTGGCCTCCCCCACCACGCTCACCGCGGGATGGCGGGTCGTGCGCACGAAGCGCTGGGGCACCCGGGACACCTCGGCGGTCACGGCCGCCGTGACCAGCTCGGGCCCGGCCGGGCCCAACCCGCACACGACCACCCGGGGCCGGCGGGGAGGCGTGGCGGTCACGCCGAGCCGGATCCTCCGCCGCTACCGCCGCTGTTGCCACCGCCGCTGTTGCCGCCACCCCCGCCGCTGTCCCCGGACCCGGGCGCCTGCAGCGGGCCGGGAGGCGGCACGACGCCGCCCTGGGCCGGATCCCACGAGCCGAAGTGCGAGGCGATCTCGACGTCCGCGTTCACCAGCGCGTCGGTCAGCTGCCTCTGGAACTCGTCCGGGCCCAGCTCCCGCTGGAGCACCGACAGGCGGGCCAGTCCCTCGACGATGTCCTCACGGTAGGCCGGCGGCAGGCCCTGGGCGCCCCTGCTCTGGCCGCCTCTCTGCTCTGCTTGGTCCTTGAGCGCGTTGTCGATGGCAGTCTCGATCTGGTCCCGGTCGTCGCTCGTGACCTCGATGCCGTTCTCCTTGAGGACGTCCCCGGCGACCAGGTACTCGACCCGCTGGTTGACGACGGCGGAGACCATGAACTGGGAGTAGCTCTTCGAGCCGAGCGTGCCCTGCAGCGAGGACAGCTGCGTGCGCTCCTCGGGCCCGAACGTGATGGTGCGGAAGTCCTGGTCGGTCACGATCAGGTTGAGCTCGTCGAACAGCTCCTGCTGGGACACGGACTGGTCCCCCACCCGCACGGCGGCGGACTGCCGGCCACATCCGCTGGCGAGCAACCCGGCGGCGGCGACCGCGGCAAGGGGCAGGAGGAAGCGTCGTTGCACGGGCCTGATCGTAGGGACTGGCCGCCCCCGGCACGAACCTCGCGTGGCCTCGGGCCGGCGACGAGGTCAGAGCGCCGGCGCGGGGGCCCGGGCGAGGATCTCGGCCGCGAGGGCGTTGACGTCCTCGCCCGACGGTCCGGCGTCCGTGGCAGTGAGCTCGAGGACCCGGCCACCCTGCGCCCGGTACGCGGTCGCCGGCCCACGCACCACGAGCGCGGCGCCGCGGGCGCCGAACCCGAGGCCGGCGAGCGCACCGGCGCTGGCCAGGCCGACGGCGTGCTCGTCGATGACCTTGGCCTGCCACGAGCCCTCGGGGATCATCCTGCGGGCCTTGGTGAGCGCCACGAGCTTCCCGAGGGTGAAGACGCTCACCTCACCGCCGGGCGTGTTGGCCGCCCGGACCACGGCCACCTTGCGGAGCGTGTCGTCCACCTCGCCTTCCGCCCTGGCCCGGTTCTCGCAGTCCGTGAGCACGTCGCCCAGCACGGTGTGCGCGTCGCCGGTGAAGGCGGCGATCTCGTCGTCGATCTCCCGCTGGATGCCGGCGACGACCGTGCGGATGCTCTTGCACGCCTGGCACGCCTTGTCGACCTCGGGATCGTCGAGGGCATCATCGGCTGCCATCGCCCCGGACAGCGCCGCCGACACGTTGTCGAGGAAGGCCCGCGGCCCGTTCCGGCCCTGCACGACGACCAGCGACAGCATCTCCCGGCGCTGATCCTCGGGATCGGTGGCGAACTGGTAGCCGTTGATCACGGCCGTGGCCGGATCCCCGCCGGCGAGGTCGTCGGCATCCGCCGGGCGAGGGGCGACCGCGGCGGACCGGAAGAGGCGGCGGATCACTGGCGGCTGGCAGCCGGGGCTGCGACGGGGGCGGGCGTCATGGGGGGAACCTCCGAGTCGCCGGCTCGGCACGGATGTCCCAGCGACGCCCGTAACGCATCAACCCCCGCGGCGCTGAGCGGAACCACTCAGGCCGGATGCGCCGACGCTACCCGACGCCGACCCGCCCCGGACGTCAGCCCGGCTCGGCCGTCATGCCGCCTGTTTGGCCGGGAACAGGTTGGAGAGGATGTCGACCAGCTCGGTGGCGACGCCTCGGCCGCCCTTGACCGGGATCACCAGCTGGCCCATGTCGGCCTTGTAGAGCCCGCGGGGGACGAGGCGCTTGAGGCGGACCTCTTCGGACACCTTGAGCTTCACCGGGCTCATGCGGGCGGTCCACACCGCGGCACCGATGCCGGTGACCTTGACGACGTTGAGCTCGCGGATGTCCAGGCGGGACGCCTCGGCGCGGAGGCGGGCGACGTCGAGGAGGGCCGCTGCCTCGTCCGGGACCGGGCCGTAGCGGTCCTCCCACTCGGCCCGGATGTCGACGACCTCGTCCTCGGTCGTGACCGCGGCGAGCCGGCGGTAGGCCTCCAGGCGCAGCTCCTCCTTGGGCACGTAGCTCTTCGGCAGGTTGGCGTCGAGGGGCAGGTCGAGCTTGATCTCGGCCGGCTCGCGGACCTCCTCGCCCTTGAGCTCGGCCACCACCTCGCTCACCATCTGGCAGTACAGGTCGTAGCCCACGGCCGCCACGTGGCCGGACTGGCCGGTGCCCAGCAGGTTGCCCGCGCCCCGGATCTCCAGGTCGCGCATGGCGATCTTGAACCCCGAGCCCAGCTCGGTCGCCTCACCGATGGTCTTCAGCCGCTCGTAGGCCTCCTCGGTGAGCGCCCGGTCCCGCGGGTGGAACAGGTACGCGTAGGCCCGCTGGCCCGAGCGTCCCACCCGGCCCCGGATCTGGTGGAGCTGGCCCAGGCCCAGCAGGTCGGCCCGGTCGACCACCAGCGTGTTCACGGTGGGCATGTCGATGCCCGACTCGATGATCGTGGTGCACACCAGGACGTCGTACTCGCCCTCCCAGAAGTCGAGCACCACCCGCTCCAGCGAGCCCTCGTCCATCTGGCCGTGGGCGATCGCCACCCGGGCCTCGGGGACCAGGTCTCGCAGCTCTGCCGCCACCTGCTCGATGTCCTGCACCCGGTTGTGGACGTAGAACACCTGCCCCTCCCGGAGCAGCTCACGCCGGATGGCCTCGGCCACGGCCCGCTCGTCGTGCTCGCCGACGTAGGTGAGGATCGGCTGGCGCTCGGCCGGCGGGGTGTTGAGCAGCGTCAGGTCACGGATGCCCGTCAGGCTCATCTCCAGCGTGCGGGGGATGGGCGTGGCGGTCAGCGTCAGCACGTCGACCCCGGTGCGGAACTTCTTGATCTGCTCCTTGTGGCTGACGCCGAAGCGCTGCTCCTCGTCCACCACCAGCAGGCCCAGCTCCTTGAACGTGACGTCGCCCGACAGCAGCCGGTGGGTGCCGATCACGATGTCGACCGCCCCGGCCTCGATGTCCTTGGCCACCTTGCGCGCCTGGGTCGGGGTCAGGAAGCGGGACAGGACTTCGACGCGCACCGGGTAGCCCGCGAACCGCTCGCTGAAGGTCTGGAAGTGCTGCTGGGCCAGCAGTGTCGTCGGCACCAGCACGGCCACCTGCTTGCCGTCCTGGACCGCCTTGAACGCGGCCCGGATGGCCACCTCGGTCTTCCCGAAGCCCACGTCGCCGCACACCAGGCGGTCCATGGGGCTGGCCTCCTCCATGTCCGCCTTGACGTCGGCGATGGCCTTGGCCTGGTCGGGCGTCTCCTGGTACGGGAAGGCGTCCTCGAACTCGCGCTGCCAGGGCGTGTCGGGGCTGAACGACGTGCCGCCCTCCTGCAGCCGCTTCTGGTAGAGCACGACCAGCTCCTGGGCGATCTCGGCCACCGCGGCCCGGACCTTGGCCTTGGTCCGCTGCCAGCCGTCGCCGCCCAGGCGGTTCAGGGTGGGGCTGTCGCCGCCGGTGTAGTGGCGGACCGCGTCGATCTGGTCCGA
>DATBGF010000143.1:0-4109 GCA_036558145.1 Acidimicrobiales bacterium | reverse complement strand
CGCGCCCGCCGCCCCACCCGCCGCCGTCGTGGAGGTCCACCCGTGCAGTCCGCCTGCCTACCCGCCGAAGCCCGCGCCCGCGATGACCTCCGCGCCCGCCGATCCCGCCGCCGTGGAGGTTCTCCCATGCTCATCGCCTGCTGGTCCGTCAAGGGCGGCGCCGGCACGACCGTGGTCACTGCCGCCCTCGGGCTGCTGTCCGCCCGCCGAGCCCCCACGGTGCTGGCCGACCTGGCCGGCGACCTCCCCGCCGCCCTCGGCCACCCGGAGCCGGCGTCGCCGGGCATAGCCGGCTGGCTCGCGGCCGGTCCCGGCGTCCCCGCGGACGCGCTCGGCCGCATCGAGGTCGAGGTAGCCCCCGGCCTCTCGCTCCTCCCCCGCGGCGTGGGCGCGCTCCACCCGAGCCGCGCCGGACTGCTCGCCGCGCTGCTCGACCGCTCGTCCCGCCCGACGGTCGTCGACTGCGGCCGCATAGGCAACAGCCCCGACCCCGCCGGCGACATGGTGGCGACGACCATCATCAGCGCAGCCCGCCGCTCGATCCTCGTGATCCGCCCGTGCTACATGGCACTGCGCCGAGTGTCGGAAGCCCCCGTGCGACCGTCAGCCGTGGTGGTGGTCCAAGAGCCGGGCCGGGCCTTGACGACAGCCGACGTCCAGCAGGTGGTCCGAGTCCCAGTGCTGGCCGAGGTGGTCGTCGACCCAACAGTGGCCCGCGCCGTCGACGCCGGCGTCCTCGCCTCCCGCCTACCCCGCTCCCTGGCCAAAGCGCTGTCCGATGCCGCCTGACGTCGTCCCGCTCGACGCCCGGGTCCACTCCCGGGTGCTGGCCACGGCCAACGACCACCCGCTCGACGAGCGCTCTCTGGCCGCCCTGGTGCGAACCGAGGCCCCGTTGCTGGCGGTCGAAGACATCGCCGGCGTGGTCTCCCGGGTCCAGGCCCGCATCGGCGGCCTCGGTCCACTGGAGCCGCTGCTCGCCGACCCGGCGGTCAGCGACATCCTCGTGAACGGTCCAGGCCCGGTCTGGACCGAGCGAGCCGGCCGCCTGTCGCGCACGGCAGTCATCCTCGACCGACCGGCCATCGACCTCCTCGTCGAGCGGGTGGTCGCCCCGCTGGGCCTGAGAGCCGACCGCACCAGCCCGGTAGTCGACGCCCGCCTACCGGACGGCTCCCGGGTCCATGTGGTCCTACCCCCGCTAGCGATCGACGGACCGACGGTGACCATCCGCCGCTTCGGCGCCGCCACGGTGCCCCTCTCAGCGTTCTGCGAACCCACCGCGGTCGACCTCCTCATTCAGGCGGTCGAGACCGGCCTGAACATCGTCGTGAGCGGCGGCACCGGCGCAGGCAAGACGACACTGCTCAACGCCCTGTGCGCCCATCTCCCCACCGGCGAGCGGGTGGTGACGGTGGAGGACGCGGCCGAGCTCCGCCTACCCGGCGACCACGTGGTCCGCCTGGAGACCCGCCCCGCCACCCCCGACGGCCTCGCAGCCATCGGCGTCCGTGACCTCGTCCGAGCCGCGCTGCGCATGCGCCCAGACCGGATCGTCGTCGGCGAGGTCCGCGGCCCAGAAGCCCTCGACATGCTCCAGGCGATGAACACCGGCCACGGCGGCTGCCTGTCGACGTGCCACGCCAACGGCCCGACCGACGCGCTCCGCCGCATCGAGACCATGGCACTGCTCGCCGGCACCGACGTCCCCCTGGACGCCGTGCGCGCCCAAATCCTCGGAGCCGTCGACCTGATCGTCCACGTCGCCCGCACCCACACAGGCGCCGCCCGCCACGTCGACACAGTCGCCGAAGTGGTCACCGGGCCCGACGGCGTCGTGACCACCCACCCACTCACAGGTCCCGGCGGCACCCGCCCCGCCGGATGGCGGAGACCGCCGCGCCGTCAGCCACCCCTCGGCGACGGCGCGGCGGTCCGCACACCATGATCCCGACCGCCCCCCACCGTGCCCGAGCCAGGCTCGCCCGCACACTCGCCCCAGACCCTGCCCCCGCTGCGGGCCACGCCCGCACACTTGCTCCCGCCGCAGACCACGGACGCACACTTGCTCTGGTTGCCGGCCCCGCCTCCGGCCACGGCCGCACACATGCTCCGGCTGCCGCCCTCGCTGCCGCGGCCCTCGGCATGGCCGCCCTCACGGCCGGCCCAAAGGCCGCTATCGCTCTTCTTGCGGCGGCCACCGCGTTCCTCGTCTACCAGCGCGCACAGGTCCGCCGGTCAGCTCAACGTCACCGCGCGAGCCAGCTACCACCCGCTCTGGAAGCCCTGGCGGCTTCAATCCGCACAGGCGCTTCCCTCCCGACGGCGCTACACGAAGTCGGCACCGCCTGCGCGCCCCCGCTCGGCCCCGACCTAACCGCCGTCGCCCGCACCGCAGCCCACGGCCGCCCAGTCACGGAAGCCCTGGACGAGTGGTCGGCCAGACACGACGACGCAGGCACCCGCCTGGCAGCGACAGCCCTGGTCCTGGCGACGGTCGTGGGCTCGACACCAGCCCGCGCCGTCGACGGAGTAGCAGCCACCCTCCGAGAGCGCCTCGACCTGGCCGCGGAGCGCCGCGCCCTGGGAACCCAAGCCCGCGCCAGCTCCCTGGTCCTGGCACTCGCCCCGGCGGCATTCGCCACACTCCTGATCCTCGGCGACCCCCCAGCCGCGCACTTCCTCCTAGGCACCCCGGCCGGCTGGGCCTGCCTGGCGATCGGCATCACGTTCGACGCGGCCGGCGCCTGGTGGATGACCCGCCTCACCAAGGGCACCCGCCCATGACCACGATCAACCCGATCCTCCTGCCTCCGCTGGCCCTGGGCGCCGCCTGGGCAACTCTCGTCGCCATCACCCCGCGCCTGTGGCCCCGACCCACGACCCGCCGCCTGCCCAGCACTCCACCCCCTACCCTCGTCGCCACCACGACTCGCCCCAGCCCGATCCCACACCTCCACTGGATCACCGCCCTCGGCGCCACAATCCGCCGTCATACCGTCGCCTCGCTCCACGGCGCTCCACTCCACCGAGGGACGCCGGCCATCGCCGGACAAGCCGGCGACGCTCACAGCCAGGCGGCACTCGTCTCGGCAACGCCTCCCGCTGCCACGAACGATTCACCTCGCCATCGTCCCGTCGCGTCCACCGCGGCCCCGGTCGTTCGAATCCGCACCCCCGCCGTCGACCAACGCACCGACCGCCGCACGGGCTGGGCCGCCCTTGCGAGCCTCGGCCTTCTGCCCGTCGCGCCCGCACTCGCCCCCGTGCCTCTGGCCTGCGCGCTCGCCTCCCCGATACTGACCGCCCGCTCGGCCCAACGCCGCCACGACGCGGCCCTGGTGGATCAGCTCCCCGATGTCGTGGATCTCCTCTCGCTCACCGCCTCGGCCGGACTCCCCGTCACTGCGGCGCTCACCGCCATCGCCGACCGGCCCGGCGGTCCGCTCGGGATGGCTATGGGTCGAGCCGCCGCCCACATCGCAGCCGGCGGCCGCCTCGCGGACGCCCTCGCGCATGTCGGCGAGGTCGGAGTTCAGGCCCGTCCCCTTGTGGACGCCCTCGCTCATCACGACCGCTACGGCAGCGCCCTCCAACCGGCGCTGGAGCGGGTCGCCATCGAAGCCCGCGCCCGCCGAAGGCGCCACGCCGAAGAGGCCGCGCGCCGGCTGCCCGTCACCCTGCTCTTCCCCCTGCTCCTGACCACGTTCCCGGCCTTCGTGGCCCTCACGGTCGTCCCCCTGCTGGCGGGATCGCTCAGCTCGCTCAGCCTCTGACCATCACCCCCCAACCTGACCACCCGACCACCCGACCATCCCGACCGAAAGGATCCCCGTGCCCCGCCCGCACAACCGCCGCTCCAACCCACCTACGCAACCCGCATCCCAGGACGACCGTGGACAAGCAAGCGCCGAGTACGCCCTCGTGATCCTGGCCGCGGCCAGCCTGGCCCTCGGGGTCGTCACCTGGGCCGCCCACACCGGCGCCATCACCGGCATCTTCCAGGCGGTGGTCGACCGCCTGACCAGCTCCATATGAGCCGGGACATCCGCCGACACGCCGACCGCGGCCAGGCCACGGTCGAGCTGGCGATGGTGCTCCCGCTCATC
>DATBGF010000142.1:0-5689 GCA_036558145.1 Acidimicrobiales bacterium | reverse complement strand
CGAGCGGAGCGACGACCTCGGTCACCGGACCGAGCACGCGCACGTCGAGGATGGCGGGCCGCACGTCGTCGGTGACGGTGTGGCCCTTGCGGGACCGGGTCAGCAGCAGTTCGGAGGCGGCCAGTGCCCGGGCAACGCCCGCGGCCACCTCGTCCGGCGCCACGTCGCCGATCTCGATGTACCAGGTGCAGCTGGTCACGGCCTGCTGGAGCGAGTCGGCTCCGGCCTGCAGGACCGTGGCCGCCTGCACCTCCATGCCCGCGGGGAGGGCCGGGGCGAGCAGCGCGGGCAGCTGCTCGACGGCTTCGGGCTCCGGCGCTTCGCGCAGGGCCACGTCGAGGTACTCGGCCTCGGACTCGTGCCCCGTGGACAGGGCGAGGCCGAAGCTGAGCTTGGGGCGGGGCGAGAACCCCTCGGTGTAGGCGATGCCGACGCCGGCCCGGCGCAGCGCCCGCTCCCAGATGCGGGCGACGTCCCGGTGGCTGGTGAAGCGCACCTTGCCGTGCTTGGAGAAGCGGATGCGCACCCGAGGCGCCGGACCGTTGCCGCTCATTGGCGCACCCTTCGGGCTGCGCGCAATGAGCGCTCGGCCCAGGGGGCCGAGTAGCGCACTGTGCTTCTGATTCGCTCGACAAGCTCGCTCATGACGGCGCTCCGGCCAGCGGGCGGGGGCTGAGGGTGACCGGGACGGGACCGGGGCGCAGGCCGCCGGTGGACAGGTCCTGGCCGGTGCCCTGGCTGCCGCCCGCGGGCGCGGTGGCCGACGCCACCACGTGCTCGATGCCGTAGCCGGTGCAGGCGCCGCAGTCGTAGCACGGCGTCCAGCGGCAGTCGGGCAGGCCGACCTCGGCCAGAGCGTCCTGCCAGTCCTGCCACAGGAAGTCCTGGTGCAGGCCGGCCGACAGGTGGGACCAGGGCAGCACCTCGTCCTCGGTCCGGTGGCGGTAGACGTACCACTCGACGTCGAGGCCGGCCTCGGCCAGGGCGTCGAGCCACAGGTCGAGGCGGAAGTGCTCGCTCCACTCCTGGAACGTGCCGCCCCGCCGCCACACGGCCTCGATCACCGGGCCCAGGCGCCGGTCGCCCCGGGACGCCAGGCCCTCGATCAGGGTCGCCTTGGGGTCGTGCCAGGTGAGCTGCACGCCCTTGGCGGAACGGAGGCCGTCGCGCAGCAGGCTGATCTTGCGGCCCAGCTCCTCGGCCGTGTTCTGGCCGAACCACTGGAACGGCGTGAACGGCTTGGGCACGAACCCGCCGACCGACGCCTTGACCGTCACGCCCTTGGTGTGGCGGCGCCCGATCTCGACGCAGTTGCGGGCCAGGTCGAGGATGCCGAGCGTGTCCTCGTCGGTCTCCGACGGCAGGCCGGTGAGGAAGTAGAGCTTCACCCGCCGCCAGCCGGACGAGAAGGCGCTCTCGACCGCGCCGTACAGGTCCTCTTCCCGGATCAGCTTGTTGATGATCTGGCGCATGCGCCAGGTGCCCGCCTCGGGGGCGAAGGTGAGGCCGGTGCGGCGGGCCTTCTGGATCTGCGCCGCGATGCCCACCGTGAAGGCGTCGACCCGCAGGCTGGGCAGGCTCACCGAGGTCTGGCCGCAGGCGGAGGGGGCGTCGACGATGCCCCGCACGACGTCCTCGATGCCCGAGAAGTCGGCGGTCGACAGGCTGGTCAGCGCCACCTCGTCGTAACCCGTGCGGCGCAGGCCCTCGCTCACCATGGTGCGGACCTGCTCTGCGGGCCGCTCCCGGACCGGCCGGGTGATCATCCCGGCCTGGCAGAAGCGGCAGCCCCGGGTGCAGCCCCGGAACACCTCGACGTTGAGCCGGTCGTGCACCACCTCGGTCAGCGGGACCAGCTGGTGGCGCGGGTACGGCCAGTCGGCGAGGTCGGCGATGGTCCGCTTCTCGACGCGCTCGGGCACGTCGGGGTAGCGGGGCCGGATGGCGGCCAGGCGGGGGCCGTCGTAGTCGACCTCGTACATCGACGGCACGTAGACGCCCTCGACGTGGGACAGCTCGCGCAGCACGGCCTCGCGGCTGCCTTCGGTCCGGCCCGACGCCTTCCAGCCCGCGATCACCTCGGTGATCTCGGACACGACCTCCTCACCGTCGCCCAGCACCACGAAGTCGACGAAGTCGGCCAGCGGCTCGGGGTTGTAGGTGCAGTGCCCGCCCGCGGCGACCAGCGGGTGCTCGGGCCGGCGCTCGGCGGCCCGGACGGGCACGCCGGCGAGGTCGATGCAGTTGAGCAGGTTCGTGTAGGTCAGCTCGGCCGAGAGGTTGAAGGCGAGGACGTCGAAGTCGCCCGCGGGCCGGTGGGTGTCCACCGAGAACAGCGGGATGCGCTCGCGGCGCATGACGGCTTCGAGGTCACCCCAGGGGGCGTAGGACCGCTCGGCCCAGGCGTCGTCGCGCTCGTTGAGGATCTCGTAGAGGATCTGGAGACCCTGGTTGGGCAGCCCGATCTCGTAGGTGTCGGGGTAGGTGAGCAGCCACGACACCGCGCCGTCCGGGGCCGAGGGTCGCTGCGCGCCAAGCTCCAGCCCGATGTAGCGGGCGGGCTTGGACACCCCAGCGAGGTGTGGCTCGAGCTGCGGCCAGACGGACGACATGTCGTGACAAGGGTAGCGGGGAGCCGCTCCGTGCCCCGAACCCCGCACATCGCGGTCAGCCCACGACAGGGAGCGGGCCCGGGACGCCGTTATTATAACGGCATCAGGGTGGGGCCGGGAACCGGCCAACCGGCGGGCGGTCAGCGGGACCGACTGCCGTTATTATAACGGCGGTCTAGGCCGCCACCGGGGTGGGGGTTGGGGTGGTGGGCGCCGGGGCTGAGCGGGCGGGGCGTAGGAAGAGCACCGTCACCGGGATCAGGTAGGCGAAGTAGGCCACGAGCTGCTCGATCGACGGGCGGGGGTCCCAGCCGAACATCGCTCCCAGGAACTTGCCGACCTCGCTGCTGTTGGTCAGCCAGTGGACCGAAGTTACGTCGTAGACGCCGTTGAGGCTGAACGAGCCCAGGTCGCCCGAGATCTGCAGGTACATGACCGTGCGGGCCACCAGGCCGGCGGCGAAGACGATCAGCACTAGGCCGGTCACGGTGAAGAACGCCTTCATCGGCATCTTCCGCCCGCCCCAGTAGACGGCGTAGGCCAGGGCCGAGGCGATGGCCAGGCCGATGAACGCGCCGAGCAGCACGCCGGAGCCGTCCTCGTCGGTGGCCACGGCCAGCATGAACAGGGCGGCCTCGATGCCCTCCCGGAGGACGGCCACCAGCGCCACGCCCGCGAGGGCGAAGCCGATGCGCTCGGACGCCAGGGCGGCGTCGACCTTGTGCTCCAGGTCGCCCTTGATGAGCCGGCTCTGGCGGCGCATCCAGAAGATCATCCATGTCAGCACGACCACCGCCAGGGTCGAGATGGCGGCGAAGGCCCGCATGCGGGCGTCGCCCTCCAGGGCGCCGATGGTGGTGTGGACCACCACGCCGACGAGCAGCGAGAGGGCGACGGCGGCCGCTACGCCCGTCCAGACGGCACGTGCCAGGTCCAGGCGCCCCAGCTTGCGGAGGTAGGCGAACACGATGGCGACGACGAGAGCGGCCTCGAAGCCCTCCCGCACCATGATGAGCAACGCTGCTTCCACATGTTCAGCTTACTTCACAACTCTGGGCGAGTCAGCCGAACCGGCGCATGTGGACGTTGAGCACCAGCCCGATGGCGACCCACGAGGCGATGATCGACGACCCGCCGTAGCTCATGAACGGCAGGGTGATGCCGGTGATGGGCATGATCCCCATGGTCATGCCGACGTTCTGGAAGATCTGGAACACCAGCATGGACAGCACGCCGACGCAGATGAGCATGCCCAGCCGGTCCTGGGCTATCTGGGCCGTGCGCCATATTCGGACGCACATGAGCCCGAACAAGGCCAGGGCAGTGGCGCAGCCCACGAACCCGAGCTCCTCCCCCAGCGCCGTGAAGATGAAGTCGGTGTGCTGCTCGGGGACGAAGCCGAGGCGGGTCTGGGTGCCGTCGAACAGGCCCTTGCCGTAGAGGCCGCCCGAGGCGATCGTGGCCCGGGACTGGTCGGCGTTGTAGGCCGCCGACTGCTGGGTGGCCAGGTCCTGCTCGTCGTTGCGCTCCAGGAACAGGGTGAGCCGGTCGCGCTGGTACTGCTCCAGCACGCCGGAGTTGAGCACCCCCACCACGCCGATGATCCCCACGGCCATGAGCACGACGATGTGGCGGCCCCGGGCTCCGGCCATGAGCATCATGCCCATGGCGATGGCCACGAACACGAGCGCCGTACCCAGGTCGGGCTGGAGCATGATGAGCGCGGTCGGCACGGCCAGCACGGCCAGCGCCAGGACGAGGTAGCGGGCGCGCAAGGGCGTCTCGCGCTCGGCCAGCACGGCGGCGACCGCCAGGATCACCGCCACCTTGGCCATCTCGGCCGGCTGGAACTGGAACGGGCCGATCTGGAACCAGGCCTGGGTGCCCCGCACCTCCTCCCCCAGCGACGACACCACCAGGGCCAGCGACGCCAGCACGGCCACGTACGGCAGCCACGCGAAGTCCCGGAGCCGCCGGTAGTCGATCAGCGTGGTCACGACCATGCACACCACGCCGACCCCGATGAACAGCACCTGCTTGCGCAGGAACGACGTGTCGTACGAGCTGGGGTCGGTCCCCCGGGTGGAGGACAGGATCATCAGCGCGCCCAGCACCGACACCGCGCCCACGCACGCCACGAGCACGAGGTCCACGTGCTTCCAGGCCGCCGGGGCGCGGTCGCGGAACCAGGTCTCCTCGCCCCGGCGCCGCGACCGGGCGGGGCGCAGGAAGCGGTTCGGGATCCGGTCCCGGTTGAAGTCCCAGACGCCGCCGGCCATCAGTCGTACGCTCCGCCGGCCGTGTCGCCGGTCAGGCCCTCGGCCGTCCCCACGGGCAGCCCGTCGGGCCCGGCGGGCTGGAGCGGCACCTGGCCGGACAGGGCCTCGAACAGGGCCCGGGCCACCGGCGCGGCGGCCGTGGCGCCGAAGCCGGACTCCTCCAGGAACACCGATACCTGGTACTTGGGGTTGGGCACCGGGCCGAAGGCGGTGAACACCGCGGTGTCGGCCTTGCCGTTGACCTGGGCCGTGCCGGTCTTGCCCGCGATCGGGAAGTCGTTGAGCGGGAACCCGGCGAAGGCCCGGGTGGCGGTGCCGCTGCGGGGCACGCCGAGCAGGCCCTGCAGCAGCGGCTCGCGCACCTCGGGCGGCAGGTCGACCTGGCCGCCCACCACCGGGTCGAACTGCTGGGTCACCTGGCCGGTCTGGTAGGCCTCGGCCCGCAGGCCGATCTGGGGGACGTAGCGGGTGCCGCCGTTGGCGAAGGTGGCATAGCCGTTGGCCAGCTGCAACGGGGTGACCAGCACGTCGCCCTGGCCGATGGCCATGTTGATGTTGTCGCCGGCCCGCCACACCGGGTCGTGGCCGCCGAAGTCGACCTTCCACTGCGGGGTGGGCACCCGGCCGGGCCGCTCGCTGGTCAGCGCGATCCCGCTGGGCGAGCCCAGGCCCCACGGCGTGAGCCGGCTCTGCAGCGCCTCGTCGCCGCCGTAGCGGTCCCGGTTCAGCCAGAACTGGGCGCCGACGTTGTAGAAGTACGCGTCGGACGACACGGTGAGCGCCCGGCTGATGTTGACG
>DATBGF010000141.1:0-4844 GCA_036558145.1 Acidimicrobiales bacterium | reverse complement strand
CCCAGCGCCGCCCGGCGAAGTACCACGCGCCGATCATGCAGCCGGCGTAGAAGTGGTCCCGCTCGTACCAGCGGTTGTAGGCGACCTCGTGGCCCCGGTGGGGCTCGACCAGGGTGAACAGCGCGCTGCCCAGCCGGACCTCGCCGCCGAGGTCGGCGTCGTCAGTGGTCATGCTCACTCCGTGATGCCGAAGCGCTCGAGGCCGAACGCGGAGATGGCGTTGCCCCGCAGCAGCTTGTAGATCTCGCCGTCGTCCAGGCCGGCCTTGGCGCAGATGTCCGTCGCCACCTGCTTGGACTCCGGGAACGTCGAGTCCGCGTGGGGGTAGTCGGTCTCGAAGCAGATCTGGTCGATGCCGACCACGTCCCGGTTCCGCAGCCCGGTCTCGTCGTCGAAGATGCAGCCGTACACCCGGCCGGGCAGGTAGCTGGTGGGCGGGCGGGGGAGCGACGTGCCGAAGCTGTTGTCGCCCCGCTCGGCCCACAGCTTGTCGGCCCGCTCGAGGACGTACGGCATCCACCCGACCTGTCCCTCGCTGTACGCGAGCACGAGCCCGGGGAAGCGCTCGAGCGTGCCCGAGAAGATGTAGTCGAGCAGCGATCCCATGGCGTTCTGGAACGTCAGCGTCGACGACACGATGAACGGCGCGTCGGGCGACGTCGCGGGCATGCGGGACGAGGACCCGATGTGCATGCACACGACGGTGCCCGTCTCCTGGCACGCGGTGAACAGCGGGTCCCAGTGCCCGGAGTGGATCGACGGCAGCCCCAGCGGGTGCGGGTTCTCGGAGAACGCGATCGCGAAGCAGCCCCGCGCCGCGTTGCGCCGCACCTCGGCCGCGGCCAGGTCGGCGTCCCACAGGGGCACCATGCCCAGCGGGATCAGCCGGCCCCGGCCGTCACCGGCGCACCACTCGTCGATCATCCAGTCGTTGTAGGCCTGGACGCACAGCAGCGCGAGCTCGGCGTCGCCGCCCTCCCGCTTGACGCCCTGCTCGTAGAAGGTCTGGCCGCAGAACCGGGGGAGCGTGTTGGGGAAGCAGATGGACGCCTCGACGTGGTTGGCGTCCATGTCGGCGAGGCGGTCCTTCTGGATCCAGCACCCGGAGCGGATCTCGTCGAAGGTGGTCGGCGTGACGTCGAGGTCGTCGAAGCCCACCGCGGCCGACAGCTTGGGGAACGGGTAGACGAGCTGGTCGTAGAGCCACCAGTCGCACCATTCGCCGTCGGGCACGCCCTTCTCGTAGCTGAACACACCGCCCTTGAAGCTGAACTTGGCCCGGTCCCGGACCACCCGCGGACCGGTGTCCTGGTAGCGGGCGGGCAGCCGGTTGGACCACAGGTCGGGCGGCTCGACCACGTGGTCGTCGACCGAGATGATGCGAGGCAGGTCGACCATGGGCCGACTCTAGAACGTGTTCTAATTCCGTGCCAGCAGCCTGGGCCCGATGGGATGCTCGCGGCCGTGCGCTTCGACTTCGACGAGATCTTCGGCGACGACTACCTCTACTTCTACGAGCACCAGCTGAGGGACGAGCAGAGCGAGCGCGACACCGACGACATCGTGCGCTTCGGAGACCTCCGCCCGGGCGATCTGGTGCTCGACGCCCCCTGTGGGCACGGGCGGATCAGCAACCGGCTGGCGGCCCGGGGCATGCGGGTGGTGGGCGTGGACGCCTACGAGCGCTTCCTCGCCGTGGCCCGGTCCGAGGGCAGCGACGTCGAGTACCACGCCGGCGACCTGCGGGCCCTGCCGGTCGACGGGCCCTTCGACGCCGCGGTGTCGTGGTTCACCTCGTTCGGGTACTTCGACGACGCCGGCAACCGGGCCGTGCTGGCCGAGTACCGCCGGGTGCTCCGCCCCGGGGGCAGGCTGGTCGTGGACATGCACAACCGGGACGAGATCGTCCGGCGCTTCATCCCGGCGCCGTTCGGGATGGTCACCCAGGTCGGCGACGACATCCGGGTCGACACCACGGACTTCGACTGCGTGGAGGGCCGCATGGAGACCGACCGGCTGGTCGTGCGGGATGGCCAGGCCCGGCGCAGCCACTTCTCCGTGCGCGTCCCCACGATCACCGAGCTGCGGGACTGGTTGGCCGGCGCCGGGTTCACCGGCGCGGAGTTCTTCGCCCGCGACGGTGAGGCGCCCTCGATTCACCGGCCGCGGCTGATCATCGTCGCCACGGCCTGACGATCTGGAAAGATCCCCGCGATGGAAGCCGACGACGTCCGCGCCGAGGTGACCGCGTGGGTCGAGGCGCACTGGGACCCGGAGCGTTCCCTGCTCGACTGGCGCCGCGAGCTGTTCGCGTCGGGCTGGGCGGTGCCGTCGTGGCCCGCCCGCTGGGGTGGTCGGGACCTGCCCCGCTGGGCCGAGGACGTCGTGGCCGGAGCTCTGGCCGGGTCCGGCGCCGTGGGCCTGCCGCTGGGCGCGGGGATGGGGCTGGCCGCGCCGACGATCCTGGCGCACGGGCCCGACAGCCTGCGGGAGCGGTTCCTGGGCCCGACGGTCACCGGCGAGGTGACGTGGTGCCAGCTGTTCAGCGAGCCGGGGGCCGGCTCGGATCTCGCCGGGCTCACCACCACCGCCCGGCTCGACGGCGACGAGTGGGTGGTCAGCGGCCAGAAGGTGTGGAACACCAGCGCCCACCACGCCGACCTCGGCCTGCTCGTGGCCCGTACCGACTGGGACGTGCCCAAGCACCGCGGGCTGACCTACTTCGTCCTGCCGATGCACCAGCCCGGCGTCGAGGCCCGGCCCCTGCGGCAGATGAACGAGCACGCCTCGTTCAACGAGGTGTTCCTGACCGACGCCCGCGTGCCGCAGGACCACGTGGTGGGTGAGGTGGGGGAGGGCTGGCGGGTGGCGCTGACCACCCTGGCCTTCGAGCGGCGCTTCGGGGCCATGGGCCGCCCGTCGCTGACCGGGGCGGGGGGCCGGGCCCTGGAGGAGGCCCGGGTCGAGGCGGCCGAGTTCTTCGAGACCTACAAGTGGTACCCGCAGCGGGCGGGCCGGGCCGACCTGGTCGTGTCCCAGGCCCAGGCCACCGGGGCCGCGTCCGACCCCGTCGTCCGCCAGGAGATCGCCCGCCTGCACGCGCTCCAGCGGGCCAGCCGCTGGACCGCCGACCGGGCCCGGGCCAACCTGGCCCTCGGGCGCACGCCGGGGCCCGAGGGCTCGATCGGCAAGCTGGCGCTCAGCCACGTGGCCCGCCAGGCGGCCCGGGTCCACTCGCTGATCGCGGGGGCGGACGCCCTGCTCACCGGACCGGACAGCCCGCTCGGCGGCGTGATCGCCGAGGTGCTGGTGTCGGTGCCGGCCCAGTCGATCGCGGGCGGGACCGACGAGATCCAGCGCAACATCCTGGGCGAGAAGGCGCTGGGCCTGCCCCGGGAGCCGGCGCCCGACCGCGACGCGCCGTTCCGGGACCTGCCCCGCAACGGCTGAGGTACGTTGCCGCCGTGAGCGACGACGACGAGGTCGGGGTCGAGCGGAGCGATGACCACGTGGCCACCGTGGAGATCAGGCGGCCGCCCAACAACTTCTTCGATGCGGCCCTGATCACGCGGCTGGCCGAGGTCACGGAGGACCTGGCGGAGGACGGCGACACCCGGGCCATCGTGCTGTGCAGCGACGGTCGCCACTTCTGCGCGGGCGCCAACTTCGCGGCCCGGGGCGAGGGCGCGGACGAGACGGTCCGGCTCTACGACGCCGCCGTGCGGCTGTTCCGCCAGCCGTTGCCCATCGTGGCCGCGGTCCAGGGCGCGGCGGTGGGCGGAGGCCTGGGGCTGGCGCTGGCCGCCGACTTCCGGGTGGTGGCGCCCGAGGCCCGCTTCACCGCCAACTTCGCCCTGCTCGGCTTCCACCAGGGCTTCGCGCTCTCGGTGACGCTGCCCCGCGTGGTGGGGCCCCAGGCGGCCATGGAGCTGCTCACCACCGGTCGCCGCATCGGGGGCGAGGAAGCCCTGCGCCTCGGGCTGGCCGACCGGCTGGTCCCCCTGGACGAGGTGCGGGCCGGCGCCCACGCCCTGGCCGCCGAGATCGCGGCCGCGGCCCCGCTGGCCGTCCGCTCGATCCGGGCCACCCTCCGCGGCGACCTGGCCGACCAGGTGGCGGCGGCGGTCGACCACGAGCGCGCCGAGCAGCAGCGCCTCATGCGCACCGCGGACTTCCGCGAGGGCGTCGCGGCGGTGGCCGAGCGCCGCCCCGGCCGCTTCACCGGCGCCTGAGGGCCCCCGCGGCGTATTTCCGGGCGTCCCGCGCGACTCTGACTGCGGGGGTACGGACGGACGGGAGCATGCCATGGTGGGCCTGGCCAGCAGTGTCGTACTGGACGAGAAGTCGAACGCGGCGTGCGCGGTGGCGTCGTCGCCCGGGCGGGTCTGCCTGGCGTGGACCGGGACGGACACCCGCCTCAACGTCCTGAGCTCGGCGGACGGGCGGACGTTCGGGGACAAGCACACCCTGCCGTTCCGCAGCTACATCATCGAGCACGACACCGACAGCGACGGGAACTCGACGCAGAAGACGGTCCCCCTGGCCCCGGCCCTCGCCACCAACGACGACGGCGACCACCTCGTGTGGACCGGCTACGACCACGGCCTCACCTGGTACGCGTTCGGCGGATCCGGCGGCGGCAGCCTGGGCGAGCAGACCACCGACCCGCCGGCGCTCGCGGCGCGGGGCCGGGACCTGTGGCTGGCCTGGACGGGGACCGACCGCCGCCTCAACCTGCGCGCCATCGAGGGCGGCCACTGGGGCCAGAAGTGGACGCTGGACGAGCACAGCTCCTGCGCGCCCGCGGTGTGCGCGTCGGCCACCGAGCTGGCGCTGGCGTGGAC
>DATBGF010000140.1:0-5248 GCA_036558145.1 Acidimicrobiales bacterium | reverse complement strand
TCGCTCGGCGCCACGCCCGTCGACGACGAGGGCCTGGCCACCCGGCGGGTCCCCCTGATCGAGGCGGGCGTGCTGAGCGGCTTCGTGCAGTCCACGTGGACCGCCCGCCGCCTGGGCACGGTCTCCACCGGCTCGGCGGTGCGTGCCGGGTTCAAGTCGACCCCTACGGCCGGCTGCCGCGCGGTCTCGCTGGCCCCGGGCACGGTGGACGCAGCCACGTTGGTCGCCGGGGTCGAGGACGGCGTCCTGGTCCAGGAGGTGTCGGGGCTGCACTCCGGGGTCAACCCGGTGTCGGGCGACCTGTCCACCGGCGCCGAGGGCCTGCGCATCCGCGGCGGCGCGCTCGCCGAGCCCCTGCGGGAGTTCACCATCGCCTCGACGCTGCAGCGGCTGCTGCTCGACGTCGTGGCGGTCGGCTCGGACCTTACCTGGCTGCCCATGCAGGCGGCCGGCCTCACGCTGGTCGTGGGCGACGTGGCGGTCTCGGGCTCATGACCACCGCCCGCGAGCAGGAGCTGGCGGACCTGGCGGCCAAGGTGGCCGCCGAGGCGGTGGCCGGGGAGCAGGTCGAGGCCTTCGTCGGCAGCTCGACCTCCACGAGCGTGCGCGTGCACGGCGGCGACATCGAGTCGCTCACCCAGGCCAGCAGCTCGGGTATCGGAATCCGGGTCGTGCGTGACGGCCGCCAGGGCTTCGCCTACGCCGGGTCGCTGGATCCCGACGTGATCGCCGAGGTGCTGGCCGACGCCCGCGACAACGCCGCCTACGCCGAGGCCGAGGACTGGGTCGGCCTGGCCGAGCCGGACGGCGTCGTCCCGGTCGAGCTGGACCTGTGGCGTGACGCCCTGGCCGAGATGCCCACCGACCGCAAGGTCGCCCTCGCCCTCGAGCTGGAGCGGGCGGTCAAGGCCCGCGATCCCCGGGTGACCGGCGTACGGGTGGCGGCCTGGGGCGACGGCTCCGGCGTCGGGGCCGTGGCCACGTCCACGGGCATCCTGGTCACCGGTCGCTCGACGTTCTGCCACCTCTCGGTCCAGGCCCTCGCCAGCGACGGCGACGAGACCAAGACCGGCTATGGGGTGTCCGTCGGGCGCGAGCCCGGCGACGTCGACCTCGACGAAGCGGCGGGCGACGCCGCCGACCGGGCCACCCGGCTGCTGGGCGCCGTGCAACCGGCCAGCGGCCAGGTCACGCTCGTGCTGGAGCCGCAGATGGCGGCCACGCTGCTCAGCGTCGTGGCCGGCACCCTGAACGGCGAGTCGGTCCTCAAGGGTCGGTCGCCGTTCGCCGACCGGGTGGGCCAGGCGATCGCCTCGCCTCTCGTCACCCTGGTCGACGACGCCACCGACCCGGAGTCGCTCGGCGCCGACAGCCATGACGGCGAAGGGCTGGCCACCCGGCGGATCCCGCTCATCGAGGGTGGCGTGCTGGCCGGGTTCCTGCACAACACCATGACGGGCCGCCGCGCCGGTGTGCCGTCCACCGCGTCGGCCGTGCGCGGCTTCCGCTCGACCCCGGGCGTGGGCGCCCAGGCCCTGGCCATCGCCACCGGGGAGGGCACGCTCGACGACCTGATCGCAGGCGTCGACCACGGCGTGCTGGTCCAGTCGATGACCGGGCTCCACTCCGGGGTCAACCCGGTGTCGGGGGACTTCTCCGTGGGCGTCGAGGGGCTGATGCTGCGGGGAGGATCCCGCGCCGAGCCCATCCGGGAGGCCACGGTGGCGTCCACCCTGCAGCGCCTGCTGCTGGACGTGGCTGCGGTCGGTGGCGAGCGCGAGTGGACCCCCGGCGGAACCGGCGCCGCGGCCCTCGTCATCCCGGGCGTCACCCTCAGCGGCAAGTGACCCGCGGCTAGCCTGCGCCCCGACCCCGTCGATGGTGCGGCGCCACCGCCAAGTGCGCCCGAACATGACCCTGCGGAGGACCCTCCCGCCCGGCCGGTGACGCCGGGCCCGAAGTCCCGCCCCCGTGACCTACGGGCCGCCCGCCGCCGGCGGCAGCACGGCTGCTGGGACCACCTCGTCGTCGCCCCGCTGTGGGTGGCCTACACGGCCAACCTTGGAACGCTCGCCCGCACCTGCGACGCGGTCGGCGCCTGCATGGCCGTGCGCGACACGCCCCACTACCGCCAGGCGCTCGCCCGCGGCGACACGCTGCCCCGCCGGCCCCACATCCATTGGGTTCGGCAGTCGCCGCTGTCGTGGCTGGAGCGGGAGCGAGCCGCCGGGTCCGCCATCGTGGCGGTCGAGCTGGCCGAGGACGCGATCCCACTTACCAGGCTCACGCCCGCCCGCCGGCGGACGGTCGTGCTGCTCGGCCACGAGCACCAGGGAGTGCCCGCGGAGGCGTGGGCCCTCCTGGACGAGGTGGTCGAGATCCCCATGGTCGGTCGGGGCGCGAGCCTGAACGTGGCAGTGGCGGGCTCGCTCGTGCTCTACCGGCTGGCCGGCCTGGCCTGAATCCGACACGCGCCTGCAACCCGATCAGGTTGCAGTTCCGGTCTCCGTTCGGTGAGCATCTACTCTTTCCATCGTCGGGCGGCGGGCGCCCGCGCTTCGATCGCAAGCGGGACCAGTGTCGCTCTTCCACGCCATCATCCTCGGGATCACGCAGGGCCTGTCCGAGTACCTGCCCATCTCGTCGTCGGGACACCTCGTGCTGGTCCCGTGGCTGTTCGGGTGGGACGACTTCGCCGGGCAGGCCTCGCTGGAGAAGGCGTTCGACGTCGCCCTCCACCTGGGCACCCTCGTGGGTGCTGTCGCCTACTTCCGCCACGACATCGTCCGGCTGACCAAGGCTGCGCTCACCAAGCCGCGCTCGAAGGACGGGCGCCTCGGCTGGCTGGTCGCGATCTCGTCCGTGCCCGCCGCCGTCACCGGGGCGCTGCTGGCCGACACGATCGAGCGCAACACCAACCAGATCTGGCTCATCGGCGTGATGATGATCGTCGGCGCCCTGCTCCTGGCGCTGGCCGACGGCGTGCGGGGGAAGCGCACGATCGACGAGATCGGCCTCCCCGACGCGCTCGCCATGGGCTTCGCCCAGGCCATCGCCCTGCAGCCGGGTGTGTCGCGGTCGGGCGTGACCATCACGGCCGGTCGCTTCATGGGGCTCGGCCGGGACGGCGCCGCCCGCTTCGCCTTCCTGATGAGCCTGCCGATCACTGCCGGGGCGCTGATCTTCAAGTGGTTCGACGTCCAGGATCAGGGCGGGATCCCCCCTGGCTTCGGCGGCCCGGTCATCTGCGGGATCATCGCATCGGGCATCACCGGATACATCGCGGTGTGGGGCACCCTCAAGCTCATCCGCACGCACTCCTTCTTTCCCTTCGTGGTGTACCGCCTCGTGCTGGGCGTGCTGATCCTGTTGCTGGTCGCGCTTCCCTTCCGCTGATCATCCGCCCGCCAGGGCCAGGACAGCGGCACCTTGCGTGACTGCCCAGGCCACCCGGGCGGCATCGTCCTCGGGCACGGCCACCGAGATGGCGTCGTCGGCCACGTCGACGACGGTCGCCCGTTCGGCCACGGGGAAGGCGGGCGGGTCGCGTCCGCTGTCGCTCCCGCCGGACACGACGACGAACACATCGACGAGGTCACCGGTGGCCAGCGGGGGCGCCCCCGCCGGGCCGCGGGGCACGGCGACCGCGCGGCGTCCTGGTCCGACCAGCGCGGCCGCGCCCACCAACCCCTCCGGGGCGAGGCGCTGGGGCACCACCGGTTCCCCGGCCAGGATCGGATGCAGCGCCACCGCCCCGATCGGCAGCTGGGACAGAGCCTCGGCCGGCGTCAGCGCCCGCGGCAGGGCATGGAGCTCGACCGATCCCTCGTCCAGCCGGTCGCCCGCGGACAGGTCGTGGGTGGCGACGAGCACCGACCGGGTCGACCCCCAGCGTTCGCGGGTCGTCTCGGCGGCGCCGAGGACGGCCATCGTGACGGCGACGGTCGCGGTCGCCACTGCGACGAGCAGGAGGCGGCGGATCGTGGGGTGGAACAGCGCACGGCGGGCGCGCACGCCGAGGATCGTGGTGGTAGAGACCACGGCATACTCCGGGGGCTACGAAGGAGGGCGGTAAGAAGTGAAACCACCGTAGCACCCTGGAATAGTGATGAAAACACTTGAAAAGATGTCTACGGCATCGATGTCAGGATCGAGTCGTCGAGCATCCCGATGGCCCGGAACAGCACGCCGCGCACCCGCTCGGCGTTGCGCTCGACCATCGCGAACACCTCGTCCATCGTCACCGGCTCCGTGCCGGGAGCGCCGGCCAGGCCCGCGTCGTAGTCCGTCACCAGGGCGATGCCGGCGAACGGCACGCCCATCTCGGCCGCGAGGGCCGCCTCCGGCATCTGGGTCATGCCGATCACGTGCCAGCCCTGGTCCGTGTACCACTGCGACTCGGCGCGGGTCGAGAAGCGGGGGCCGGCGATCACCACGACGGTCCCCTCCGGGTGGGTGACGACGTCCTCGGCCTCGCACGCCGCCAGGACGACCTGGCGGAGCCGGGCGTCGTACGGCTCGGCGAACGTGACGTGGTCCACCGGAGCGAGTCCCTCGGGCGTGTCGGGGCCGTCGTGGAACGAGGACGACCGCCCGAACGCCCGGTCGAAGATCTGGTCCACCACCACGAACTCACCCGGGTGGATGTCCGGCTGCAGCGACCCGCAGGCGAAGGGGGCGAAGAGCGCTCGCACGCCCAGCAGGCGCATGGCCCAGGCGTTGGCCCGGTAGGGCACCCGGTGCGGCGGGAGCGTGTGGCCCCGGCCGTGGCGGGGGAGGAACGCCACCCGCCGCCCGGCCACCTCGCCGATCGTGATCGGCGCCGACGGCGGCCCGAACGGGGTGTCGAGCTCGAGCTCCTCGACGTCGTCGAGCAGGGAATACAGGCCCGAGCCGCCGAAGACGCCGACGTCCGCCTGCGCCCCGCTCCCCCCAGCGGTGGCGGTCACGCCGTGCTGGCCGGCGTCTTGCTGCTCGACGAGTCGCCGCTGGACGAGCTCGACGACCCGCCGGACGAGGAGCCGCCTGATCCACTCGATCCGCTCGACTCGGACGAGCTGGAGGAAGAGCTCGACGAGCTGGACGAGCTCGACGACGAGCTGGAAGAGGACGACTTGGACCGGCTGTCGTTCTTGTAGAAGCCGCTGCCCTTGAACGAGATGCCCACCGAGTTGAACACCTTGCGCAGGGGACCTGAGCACCTGGGGCACTCGGTCAGCGGGTCGTCCGAGAAGGACTGGACGACCTC
>DATBGF010000139.1:0-10263 GCA_036558145.1 Acidimicrobiales bacterium | reverse complement strand
CGCCTTGGCCGCCACCCGGGCCAGCGTCTCGTGCGAGATGTCGTGGTCATGCATGTAGCGGTTGATCTTCATGCCGAAGAACTTGGTGGTCAGGAAGTAGCCCATCTCGCCGTACCAGGCGGGCGCGCCGTAGTCGACGGGATCGGCGGTGAAGGCGCCGGCGTCGTGCTTGTCCATCCCCACCGCCACCGCGACGTCGTAGCGGCCGGAGCGGATGGCGTCGGCCGCCAGCTGCAGCGCCGTGGCCGCGGTGGCGCAGCCGTTGTAGACGTCCATGAACGGGATGCCGGTCAGCCCCAGCCGCCCGATCACCGCGTCGGGGTTGTCCACCGTGTAGCTCCCCCCGAACGCCACCTGGACGTCCGGCCAGGCCACACCGGCGTCGGCGCAGGCCGCCCGAGTGGCCTCGGCGGCCATGTCGATGGCCGACTTGGGGCCGAACCGCCCGAACGGGTGCAGCCCGACCCCGATGATCGCGACGTCCTCCATCACCCCTCCCCCTCGCCCACCGGGCGGAACGCATACGTCATGACCTCGGTGCCGTCCTCGTCGACCCGGAACGGCACGATGGCCAGCTCGACCTCCATGCCGAAGTCGAGCCGGGACGGGTCGGCCTCGGTCAGGCGGGCCTCGACCCGCACGTCGTCGCCCAGCTGGACCAGGCCGACACCGTAGGGCCGGAACGTCTCGGGCGTCTCGCCGCCGGCGTAGGGCTCCTTGGGCAGGAAGTCCTGGGTCGTCCAGGTCCACAGGGTGCCCCGCCGGGCCAGCAGGTGGCGCTCGGGGTCGGGCGTGCCACAGCGCGGGCAGGACGGCCCCAGCGGGAACGTGACGGCCGCGCAGGCGGTGCAGCGGGCGCCGATCAGCTGGGGCTCGTCCGACGGCCAGGTGAAGACGTCGGGGGCGAAGGCGACCTGGGTCACGGGCGATCTCCTCGTGGGGTCACAGGGGCAGGATGGACGGCAGGGACCGGCGCGCCAGCAGGTCGTCGCCCAGCCGGCGGGTCAGGGAGCGGGCGTCGCCCAGCAGGCGGTCCAGCACGTGGACCCGCCGGACGTAGCGGTGGAGCGGGTGCTCGGTCGTGAAGCCGATGCCGGCCAGCACCTGCTGGCTGTGGCGGGCAACCGTGCGGGCGCCCCGCCCGGCGAGCGCCTTGGCCACGCCGGCGGTGAACGGCGTCCGCTCGTCCCACGCCCCGGCCAGGGCCGCGTCGGCGGCCTCGATCGCCACGAGGCTCTCGGCCAGCCGGTGGCGGACGGCCTGGAACTGCGCGATCGGACGCCCGAACTGGATGCGCTCCAGCGCGTGCTCCCGGGCCAGGTCGAGCATGGCCCGGGACGCCCCGACCAGCTCGTGCGCCAGCGCCCGCTGGCCGGCGGCCACGGCCTCGGGCCACGGGACCGGTGCGACCTCGGCGTCGGTCCAACAGATCGCGGCCGTCACCTCGACCAGCCCCAGCCCCGGATCGAGGCCGTGCACCGGGCGCAGGTCGAGGCTGGCGGCCGGGACGACCGCGGCGCCGCGCTCGGCCACCACCAGTGAGTGGTCTCGCTGGCCGACGCCGGCGGTGGCCAGCCCCGCGACGGACACGCTCCCGCCGTAGACCCGGGCCGGCGGCTCCCAGCTGCCGAGGTGCGGCAGCACGACCGACACGGCGCCCTCGCCCAGCCCGGGAGCGAGGCCGAGGGCCGAGGCCAGGACGTGGTCGAGCGCCGAGGAGGTGGCGTTGGCCGAGCCCTGGAGCTCGAACAGCGCGGACACCGCCACCTGCGGGTCGGCCGCGTGCGCGTCCACCCAGCCGAGGTCGTCGAGGGCGGCGTCGAGCGCCGGCCCGCTGTGCTGGGCGGCGGCGCGGCCCACGCTCTTGGCGAACAGCTCGCGCTCTTCGGCGTCCATCAGCGATCCGTCCCCAGGTCGAGCAGGCGCCGGGCCACGATGTTGCGCTGGATCTCGGCGCTGCCCCCGTAGATCGTGGCGGCCCGCGAGTAGAGGAACTCGGCCCGCAGGCGCTCGGCCGCCGGGTCGTCGCCCAGCACCACCTCGCCCGCCAGCCCGTCCCCGATGAGGTCGAACACCGCCTGCTCGGTCGTGGCCAGCAGGATCTTGTCGATCGAGGTCTCGGGGCCGAGCCGCTCCCCCGCCGCCAGCCGGTACTGCGTCGTGCGCGAGCGGGCCCGGAAGGCGTAGAGCTGCTGGAACACCTCCCCCACCTCCGCCGCGGTCACCGCGCCCGGCGGCACCGCCGCCAGAAACCGGTCCAGGCGCCGGTGCAGGTAGGCGCCGCGGTGCCACAGTGCGGTGCTGCGCTCATACGGGAGCAGGTCCATGGCCACGGACCAGCCCTGGCCCTCCTCGCCCAGCATGCGGTCGAGGGGCACGGCCACGTCGTCGAAGAAGACCTCGGAGAACTCCTCGACGCCGTGCATCGTCTCCAGGGGCCGGACCGTGATGCCGGGGCTGTCCATGTCCACGAACAGGGCGGTGATGCCGCGGTGCGCCGACTCGGGCGTGCCGGTCCGGGTGAGCAGGACACAGCGCTGCGCGTACTGGGCCAGGCTGGTCCACACCTTCTGGCCCGACACCCGCCAGCCGTCGCTGGTCCGGCCGGCCCGGCACGACAGCGACGCCAGGTTGCTGCCGGTGCCCGGCTCGGAGAACCCTTGGCACCACGTCTCCTCGCCCCGCAGCAGCCGGGGCACCATGGCCTCGGCCAGCTCCGGCCGGGCGAAGTCGATCATGGTGGGGGCGAGCACCTCGGTCATCGAGTAGATGCCCGGCTCGACCAGGTCGCGGGCGGTCAGGGCCTCGCCGAGGTAGCCGCGCAGCAGCGGCGACCCGCCCAGGCCGCCGACCCGCTCGGGCCAGCCCCAGCGCATCCAGCCCGCGTCGAACACCATCCGCTTGACCTTGGCCAGCTGCGCCATCTGCTCGTCCAGGGACCCGCGGTGCTCGTGCGCCGGGGCGAGGGCGGCGGCGTTCTCGTCGAGCCAGCGGTCGAGCGCCGGCCGGAACTCGCCGAGGTTCATACCGAGGACGGCTCGGGCCGGGTCGGGTCGTGCGGCTTGCCCGAGTCGCGGGACCCGCTGCGGCGCAGGAACGTCATCGACCGGGTGTGCAGGCGCCAGCCCCGCTCGGTGCGGCGGTAGGTGTCGGTGTACCAGCCGATGCGCATGGCGTGGTCGGTCTGGTCCACGAAGCACAGCGGCTGCTCGCCGGTGCCGGTGTCGCCGTCGAGCTCGATGGCCGGCGTGCCCACCATGAACAGGCCCTTGGGCGCGGCCGCTACCAGGGTGGGGAAGTCGGCCAGCCCGTAGGTGTCCCCGAAGGCGCTGTAGCTGCCGTCGGGGGTGAACACGTCGATGACGGCGTCGATGTCGTCCTTGGTCATGCCGACGGCGTAGCGGGCGAGCAGCTGCTCGATCTCCACGACGTCGGCCAGCCGTGACTGGTCCACTCCTCAGGCCTCCCCGTAGCCGTAGACGACGTGCACCGTGGGTGTGGTCGGCACGGACTGGCAGGTCAGGACCCACCCGTCCGCCACCTCGTCGTCGGTCAGCGCGTTGTTGGTGTACATCGTGACCGCACCGTCGAGGACGCGCGCCATGCAGGTGGCGCAGTTCCCCGCCTCGCAGGAGAAGGGCGCGGCCATCCCCATCTCCCGGGCGGTCTGCAGGATCGTGGTGCCTGGGTGGTGGTCGATCGTCCCGGTCCGGCCGTCGAGCTCGATCGTGACCTTCGTGGGGCCGTCGGACGCCGGGGCCTCCTCTGCCGGGGCGGGCGGCGGGGCCGGGTCGAAGCGCTCGATGTGGATGCGGCCGGGATCGACGGCCCGGTCCAGCAGGGCACCCTCGACGATGTCCATGAACGGCGTCGGGCCACACACGAAGACGTCGCTGCCGGCCGCCCCGTCGGCGAAGGCCGCGACGGAGACGTCGTCGACGAAGCCGTGCTCGACGTCGAGGCGGTGGACCACGGCCAGGCGCTCCGGGTGCTGCTCGACCAGCGCGTCGAGCGCGTCCCGGAAGATCACGGACTCGCGGTCGCGGTTGGCGTAGAGCAGCCGCACCTGCCGCGAGCTGCCGGCCAGGGCCGCCTTGAGCAGCGAGAACACCGGCGTGATGCCGCTGCCGGCCGCGAAGGCGACGACGTCGGCGTCGCCGGGCCCGAGGCAGAACACGCCGGCCGGACGGGTGGCCTCGACCACGTCGCCGGGGCCCAGCGTGTCGATCATGGCGTTGGACACGAGCCCGCCGGGCACCCGCTTCACGGTGACCTGCAGCTCGGCGTCGACTGCCGGGGACGAGGACATCGAGTAGCTGCGCAGGTGGTGCTCGCCGTCGACCGGCACGCGGAAGGTCAGGAACTGACCGGCCTCATAGGCGTAGGCGTCCCGAAGCTCCTCGGGCACGTCCAGGACGAACGAGGCAGACTCCGCGGTCTCGGGCACGACGCGGGCGACCCGCAACGGGTGGAACCCGTGGTCGCGCACTGCGCCCGAGATCGCCATGAGAGGCTACGATAATCTAGTTCTCAGATTCTGACAACGTCAGTTGCACACTGGTTGCACACGGGAGGGGCTGTGACGCAGACCGGGATCGGCCGGGACACATGGGGGCTGCGCACCGTGCCCGCGGACCTGGCGGACCGCTACCTGGCCGAGGGCCACTGGACCGGCGCCACGCTGGGCGACACCGTCGCCCACGGGCTCGGGACCATGGCGGACGTGGAGTTCCGGGTGCGCTCCGCGGTGCGGCCGTGGACCGGCACGTTCGCCGACGTGGACCGGGCCGCCCGCTCCCTCGCCGCCTCGCTGCAGGCCCGCGGCGTCGGTCCCGGCAGCGTCGTCGCCTTCCAGATCCCCAACTGGGTGGAGGCCGGCATCACGTTCTGGGCCGCGGCCTACCTGGGCGCGGTGGTGGTGCCGATCGTGCACTTCTACGGGGCCAAGGAGGTCGACTACATCGTGCGGGCCATCGAGCCCGACGTGGTGGTGACCGCCGACCGGTTCGGACACGCCGACTTCCTCGCGACCTGGGGCGAGGTGCTGGCCCGCCGGCCGGTCCCCCTCTGGCTCGTGGTGGACGGGTCGGGCCGAGGCGACCTGCCGTCCACCGCCGTCCCGTTCGGGGACCTGCTCGACGCCGCGCCCCTGGCCGCGCCGCTGCCGGTCGACCCGGGCGCGCCCGCGCTCATCGGCTTCACCTCGGGCACGACCCGCGATCCCAAGGGCGTCGTGCACTCGCACCGCAGCCTCGGCTGCGAGACCCGCCAGCTCGACGCCATGATGCCGCCCGGCGGACCGCCCCAGATCACCGCCGCGCCGGTGGGCCACTTCATCGGCATGCTCAACGCCTTCCTGGTGCCCCTGCTGCGGACCCGGTCGGTCAACCTCGTCGACGTGTGGGACCCGGGCGAGGTGCTGCGGCTGATGAAGGAGGAGGGCCTCGGCATGGGCGGGGGCGCCACGTACTTCCTGACCAGCCTGCTCGACCACCCCGACTTCGGCGACGAGCACCTGGCGATGATGCCGTTCGCCGGGCTGGGCGGATCGCCCGTGCCGGTGGCGGTGACCGAGCGGGCGACCCGCCTGGGCATCAAGGTGTTCCGCTCCTACGGCAGCACCGAGCACCCCTCGATCACCGGCTGCTCGCTGGACGATCCCGAGCCCAAGCGGCTCGCCACCGACGGCCGCCCGCTGGCCGGCGTCGAGATCCGGCTGGAGGACGATGGCGAGATCGTGAGCCGGGGCCCCGACTGCTGCCTCGGCTACACCGACCCCGAGCTCACCGCGGCCGCGTTCGACGCCGGCGGCTGGTACCGCACCGGGGACGTGGGCGTGCTGGACGGCGAGGGCTACCTGACCATCACCGACCGCGTGTCCGACATCATCATCCGCGGCGGGGAGAACATCAGCGCCCAGGAGGTCGAGGAGCTGCTCATGGGCGTGGACGCCGTGGCCGAGGTCAGCGTGGTGGCCGCCCCCGACGAGCGCCTGGGCGAGCACGCGGCCGCCATCCTGCGCCTGCGGCCGGGGGCCGAGGCGCCGAGCCTGGCCGACGTCCGCTCCCATCTGGCCGGCGCCGGCCTCGCCCGCCAGAAGTGGCCCGAGTCGCTCCACGTGGTGGCCGAGTTCCCCCGCACGCCGTCGGGCAAGGTCCAGAAGTTCGTCCTCCGGCGCCAGCTGCGGGACGGACTGCTGGAAACGTCATTCTCCCAAGGTTAGAGTCACGCTCTGATGGCTGCGATCACCACCGAGAAGCTCGGCGACAGCGTCGGGGCCGAGGTCAAGGGCCTCGACCGCGAGCGCCTCCTGGGCGACGACGACCTCCCCGCCGCCTGCCTGGAAGCGCTCGAGGCCCACGGGGCGCTCGTGTTCCGCGACCTCCACATCGACGACGCCACCCAGGTCGCCTTCAGCCGCAAGCTGGGCGAGGTCGAGGTGTTCGGCAAGGGCGAGTTCCCCGAGATCTTCCGGGTGACGCTCGACCCGGCCAAGAACCCCGTCGCCGCCTACCTGCGCGGCACCTTCGACTGGCACATCGACGGCTGCACCGAGGACATCCCGATCATGGCCACCATGCTCAGCGCCCACGCCGTGGCCGACACGGGCGGCGAGACCGAGTTCGCCAGCAGCTACGGCGCCTACGACGCCCTGACCGACGAGGAGAAGGAGCGCTTCGACTCGGTGCGGGTCGTGCACACGATCGAGGCCGCCCAGCGCCTGGCCTTCCCCGACCCGAGCCCCGAGGAGGTGGCCATGTGGCGCAAGCGGCCGGCCAAGACCCACCCGCTGGTGTGGAAGCACCGCTCCGGGCGCCGCTCGCTCGTGCTGGGCGCCACCACCGACCACGTCGTCGGCATGGAGCCCGACGAGAGCCGCGCCCTGCTCGACGACCTGCTGGACCGGGCGACCGAGCCGGACCGGGTCTACCGGCACGCATGGAGCGTGGGCGACGTCGTGATCTGGGACAACCGGGGCGTGCTCCACCGAGCCTGCCCCTACGACCCGGCGTCGCCCCGGGACATGCACCGGACGACCTTCGCCGGCGACGAGGCGATCCAGTGAGCGAGCCTGCCGAGCGAACCAGGAACACGAGCGAGCCTGCGGAGCGCACCGCCATCGTCACCGGGGCCGGGTCCGGCATCGGGCTCGCCATCGCCGAGCGGCTGGCGGCCGACGGCCTGGCCGTCGCCATCTTCGACCGCGACGGCGAGGCGGCCGACGCGGCCGCGGCCAAGATCCTCGCGGCGGGCGGCACGGCCGCCGGCTTCACGGTGGACGTGACCGACCGGCCCCGCATCGACGCCGCGGTGGCCGAGGTCGCCGCGACCCTCGGCGTGGCGACGGTCCTGGTCAACAACGCGGGGCTCGACGGCTTCGACCCGTTCCTCAAGATCAAGCCGGAGAAGTGGGCCCGCCTCCTGGAGGTCAACCTGACCGGCACGTTCCACTGCTGCCAGGCCGTCGTCCCCGGCATGATCGAGGCGGGCTGGGGGCGGATCGTGAACATCTCCTCCTCCAGCGCCCAGGGCGGCCAGCCGCTGATGACCCACTACGTGGCGTCCAAGGCGGGCGTGATCGGGTTCACCAAGGCGCTGGCGCTGGAACTCGCCCCCCAGGGCATCACGGTCAACACCATCCCGCCCGGGTTCATCAACACGCCCATGCTGCGGCGCACCGAGGCCAAGGGCCTGCTGGGCAAGGGCGTCGACTACCACGCGTCGCAGACGCCGGTGCGCCGGGCCGGCCGGCCCGAGGACATCGCCGCCGCCACCTCGTTCCTCGTGCGGGACGAGGCGAGCTACATCACGGGCCAGGTCATCGGCGTTAACGGCGGTCGCAACACGTGAGACTCGCGTTCTCGGTTCCGCTGGAATCGCTTCTACTGGGAGTAACCTTCCGGGCATGGCACGACATCAACCCGCGGCCGACGCCGACGTGACCGAGCGCCCGTCCACCTGGCGTGAGCTCGCCGTCGCCCGGTCGCTCGATCCGGCACGGGCCCGGGCCGAGCAGCGGGTGCAGCGTTTCCTCGACGCGGCGCTGGAGCTGATGCACAGCGACAGCGAGAAGGAGTTCACCGTCCAGGACGTGGTCGAGAAGTCCGGGCAGTCGCTGCGCAGCTTCTACCAGTACTTCGCGGGCAAGCACGAGCTGCTGCTGGCCCTGTTCGAGGAGTCGGTCCGCTCCACGGCCGAGCACCTCCAGGAGATGGTGGACGAGATCGACGACCCGTTCGAGCGCCTCCACCGCTTCGTCGTCGAGCACTACGTGATCTGCCGGCCGGCCCCCAAGGGCAAGGTCGGCAAGAAGGGCGGGCCCACGCCCGTGGCCATGGCCGAGTTCGCCCAGCAGCTGCTGACCGAGCACCCGAAGGAGGCCTCCCAGGCCTTCGTCCCGGTGATCACGCTGCTGGAGCAGCTCCTCGAGGACGCGGAGGCCGCGGGCTCCATCCAGTCCGGCCTCCCCCGCCGCCGCGTGGCCGGCGTCGTCCTCCAGGGGATCATGTTCAACGTCTTCGCCGCCACCATCAGCGGCTCCTCGATCCGCCCCGACCCCCACGAGGCGGCCGAAGAGCTCTGGGACCTGATCATCCACGGCATCGGCGCCGGCAACCACGGCTGACCCGCTTGGGTCCGGCGCGGCGCTAGAGGACCAGGGAGTCGTGGCCCTCCCAGTAGCGCTCGCGGAGCAGGCGCTTGTAGAGCTTCCCGTTGGGATCGCGGGGTAGCTCGTCGACGAAGTCGACCTGGCGGGGGCACTTGTAGGTCGCCAGCTCGGCGCGGCAGTGGGCCAGGAGCTCGGCCGCGAGGTCGGGGCCGGCGGCGGTGGGGTCGACGGGTTGGACCACGGCGCGGACCGCTTCGCCCATCTCCTGGTCGGGGACGCCGATGACCGCTACGTCGGCGACGGCGGGGTGGCCGGCGAGGACGTTCTCGGCTTCCTGCGGGTAGATGTTGACCCCGCCCGAGATGATCATGTGGGCTTGGCGGTCGGTCAGGTAGAGGTAGCCGTCCTCGTCCAGGTAGCCGATGTCGCCCAGCGTGCGCCACCCCTTGTCGTTGGTGACCGAGGCCGTCTTGTCGGGGTCGTTGTGGTACTCGACCGGGCGGCCGCCCGCGAACCAGACGACGCCGCACTCCCGCGGGGCCAGCTCCTTGCCGTCGGCGTCGAGGATGTGGCACTCGCCCAGCGGGCGGCCCACCGAGCCGGGATGGGCCAGCCACTCCTCGGGCGAGATGTAGGTGCTGCCGATGTCCTCGGTGCCCGCGTAGTACTCGTGGATGATCGGGCCCCACCAGGCGATCATCTGCTCCTTAACCGGCATCGGACACGGCGCCGCGCCGTGGATCGCGATCTCCAGTGACGAGATATCGTAGCGGCGGCGAACTTCGTCGGGCAGTTTCAGCATCCGGGAGAACATGGTCGGCACGAGCACACTGTGGTTGACCCGATAGCGCTCAACAAGCGCCAAGAACTGCTCGGGATCAAAGTGCTCCATGATCACTGCGGTTCCGCCGGCGCGGATCGTCATCGCGACCGACATCAGCGGCGCTGTATGATAGAGCGGTGCCGGGGATAGATGGATCGTGCCGTCGCGGAAACGCCACAGCCTCGTGATGAAATCGACGATCGGTAATTGCTGCGCCGGCGGGTTGTCCGGCAAGGGCCGCAAAATCCCTTTCGGCCTACCGGTCGTCCCCGACGAATAGAGCATGGCGGCGCCGAGGGATTCGTCTGCGATCGGTGTGTCGGGGAATCCGCTCACCGCCTTGTCGAGGTTGACAACCCTAGCGCCGTCGCCCGAGCCGTCGGCGACGATGCAGCGCTCGATCCGCGGACACTGTGCCAGCGCCTGCAGCGCAACATCGCGCTTCGCCGTCGAGGTGATCAGGATCTTCGACTCGCTGTTGTCAATGATGTAAGCAACTTCCTCCGGTGTAAGATAAGAGTTAATGCAGGTGTAATAGAGTCCTGCCCGCTCGCCGGCGCTGCAGCACTCGACGTAACGGGCATTGTTCTCCATGAAGATTGCATAATGGTCGTGCCTGCCGAGTCCGGAGGCGCGCAGGAAATGGGCAAGCCGGTTGCTGCGTCGCTCGAGCTCGGCATAACTGACCGCGTCGCCGCTCTGTGCCATGATGAGGGCTGGCTGTTGCGGCCGGATTTTGGCCTGCACACCCGGATACATGCACCCTCCCCTGCGCTCGTCGATTGTGCCGCTATCCGCGGGCGTTTGTGACCCCGTTAAGGGCATAAGC
>DATBGF010000138.1:0-1775 GCA_036558145.1 Acidimicrobiales bacterium | reverse complement strand
CAAGGTCCACGCTCACGCCCATGGGCGGGTCACCGTAGCACGGAACAAATATCTGGTTTCCATCACGTCCAGAGGCGGGAGAGGAGCGGTTCGAGCGAGCGGTTCACCAGCTCGACGCGGGGCCCGGTCGCTCCCCGGCAGTAGGCCCACGACCGGGAGCCGTCCGGGTTGCGGCCCGCCGCCTCGAGCGGGAGGCCGGCGGCCCCGAGGGCGGCGATGTCCCCGTCCATGTCGGAGGACCAGTAGCCGAGGTGGTGGATCCCGGAGTCCGCGGGCTGCCACAACGTGCCCGGCTGGGCGGCGATGATCTCCAGCCGGGGCTCGGTGAGCGAGTACACGAAGTGGTACGGGACCGTGCGCTCGCCGCCGTCCAGCTCCACGACGTGGTCCCCGCTGAGCGGGGAGCACCAGCGGTAGCCGGCCGTCTCGCTGAGCCACGCCAGCGTCGCGCCGACGTCCTCGACGACGATGCCCGTGTGGTAGAGGTCCTCGGCCTGCACGGGGCCGAACCTACGCGCTACAGGCCCTGCCACGGGGGCTTGTGGGCCCAGGTCTCCCGGTAGTAGCCGGCCAGGGACAGGCAGGCCGCCCCCGGCTCGTCGACCACGACGCTGACATGGGGGTGGAGCTGGAGCGCCGAGGCCGGGACCATGGCGGTCACCGGGCCCTCGACCGCCCGGGCCACGGCCTCGGCCTTGGCCGCGCCGGACGCGAGCAGCACGAGGTGGCGGGCTTCCAGGATCGTCCCCACGCCCTGGGTCACCACGTGGCGGGGCACGGCGTCGAGCGACGTGAAGAAGCGGGCGTTGTCCTGGCGGGTCCGGTCGGTCAGCGTCTTGATGCGGGTGCGGGAGGCGAGCGACGAGCCCGGCTCGTTGAACCCGATGTGGCCGTCCGTGCCGATCCCGAGCAGCTGCAGGTCGATCCCGCCGGCCTCGGCGATGGCGGCCTCGTAGGCCGCGCACGCGGCCGGGACGTCGGCGCTCACCGCGTCGGGCCCGCGGACCGCGCCCGGCCGGAAGTCCAGGTGGCGCTCCAGCTCCTCGGCGACGAACCGCCGGTAGGACCGGGGGTGCTCCGGGGCGAGGCCCACGTACTCGTCGAGCAGGAACGCCCGGGCCGCGGCGAAGCTCACCTCACCGGCGGCGTGGCGGCGGGCCAGGTCCCGGTACACCGCCAGCGGCGAGCTGCCCGTGGCCAGGCCCAGCACGGCGTCGGGCCGGCGGGCCAGCAGGGCCGCGATGGCCGCGCCCACCAGGGTGCCGCCCTCGTCGGGGCCGGTGACGATCACGACCTCCACGGTCAGTCCCCGTCCCGGCGGTCGTAGGCCACCCGGCCGCCGATCACGGTGGCCGCCAGGGTGCCGTCCGGCTCCAGGACCACGAGGTCGCCCGCGGTCCCGGGGGCCAGCGTGCCCCGGTCGGCCAGCCCCAGGACCGCGGCGGGGACCGCCGTGACGGCGCCGACCGCGTCGGCCAGCGGGACACCGGCGAACGCCACCAGGTTGCGCACCGCCTGGTCCAGGGCCAGGGTGCTGCCGGCCAGCGTGCCGTCGGGCAGCCGGACGCCGCCGTCGGTGGCGCTGACCTCGGCGGTCAGCGTGCCGAGCGGGACCGGGCCGGGCGGTGCCCCCAGCGCGGCGACCGCGTCGGTGACGAGCGACAGCCGGTCCCCGAGGGCCCGGGCGGCGACGGCCACGACGGCCGGGTCGACGTGGAGCCCGTCCGCGATGAGGCCCGCCCGCAGCCGGTCGTCGGTGAGGGCGACGCCCGCCA
>DATBGF010000137.1:0-6786 GCA_036558145.1 Acidimicrobiales bacterium | reverse complement strand
ATCCAGGGCCCGACCCTGGTGCGGCTGGGGTACCGGTGAGGGCGGCGCCGGTGCGCTTCACGTTCGTCGGTGGAACGGGCCGCTGCGGGTCGAGCCTGGTCCAGGAGGTGCTGGCCTGCCATCCCGGCGTGGGCTTCGTGTCCAACGTGGACGACCTCTCACCCGTCCGCTCGCTCGGCAGCGCCAACAACGCGATCTACGCCCGGGTGCCGCCGGACTGGCGGCGCAAGGGCCGCCTCCGCTTCGCCCCGTCCGAGGGCTGGCGGTCCCTGGCCCGGGAGGTGGGCCCCGTGGTCTGCGAGCCGGGCCGGGACCTCACCGCCGCCGACCTCACGCCGTGGCTCGCCCGCCGGTTCCGCGCCTACTTCGGGGACCGGGCCGCGGCGCAGCGCAAGCCGGCCTTCCTCCACAAGTTCACGGGCTGGCCCCGCTACGGCTTCGTGGAGGCCGCGCTGCCCGGCACGAGGTTCGTCCACCTGGTGAGGGACGGGCGGGCCGTGGTCAGCTCGTGGCTCCAGATGCCGTGGTGGCGCGGCCATCTCGGCCCGACCGGCTGGCACTTCGGTTCCCTGCCTCCCGAGTACGCGGAGGAGTGGGCCGCGTCGGGCGAGTCCTACGTGATCCTGGCCGCGGTGGCCTGGAAGCTGCTGCTGGACGCGTTCGAGGATGCGGCGGCCAAGCTCCCGGCCGACCAGCACCTCGTCGTGCGGTTCGAGGACCTGATGGCCGAGCCCGCCGCCACGTTCGAGCGGGTGCGGGCCTTCGCCGCGCTCGAGCCGGCCGGCGCGTTCGACCGGGCGGTGGCGGGCGCCCGGCTGGAACCGCAGCGGCGGGAGGCGTGGCGGGACGAGCTCACCCCGGAGCAGGTGGCGCTCCTCGACCGCTCGCTGGCCGCTCACCTGGCCCGCTTCGGCTACCCGGCGTGAAGCGGGTCCACTGGGGCTTCTTCGACCAGGTCCTGTCCAGCGCCACCAACTTCGCGCTGTCGGTGGCGGTGGCCCGCCAGGTCGACCCCCGGGCGTTCGGCGCCTTCGGCGTGGCGCTGACCGCCTACATCCTCGCCACCGGGCTGTCCCGGGCCGTCGTGTCCGAGCCGCTGCTCGTGGGCTTCAGCGCCGCGCCCGACCACGTCCGGCGCCAGGGGTTCGCCGACGCCACCGGCACGTCCCTGGTCCTGGGGGTCGTGGGCGGCGCGGTCTGCCTGGCCGGTGCGTGGGCGGTCGGCGGGCCGGTCTTCGCCCCCATGGCCGCCCTGGGGGTGCTGCTGCCCCTCCTGCTGCTCCAGGACGCCTGGCGCTACGCGTTCCTGGCCGGCGGGCGGCCCAAGGCTGCGGCGGCCAACGACGGTGTGTGGGCGGTGGCCCAGGTGGCCACGATCGCGGTGTGCGTGGTGGCGGGGACCCGCAGCGCCGGCCCCTACGTGCTGGCGTGGGCCGCGGCCGCGGCGGTGGCCGCGCTGTACGGCATCCGCCAGGCGGGCGTGGTCCCCCGCGTCACCCGCACGGGTGCCTGGCTGCGGGCCCAGCGGGAGCAGGCGCCCCGCTACTCGGCCGAGTTCGTGGCCCGGGCCGGCGCCCAGCAGGCGGCCACCGTGGCGGTCGGCGCCGTCGCGGGCCTGGCCGCGCTGGGCGGCATCCGGGCCGCGCAGGCCCTGCTGGGACCGCTGCGGGTGTTCCTGCTGGCGGCGCCGCTGGTGTTCATCCCCGAGGCGGTGCGCCTGCGGGAGGAGGATCCCACCCGGGTGCTGGGCCTCGTGCGCCGGGTCTCGTTCGGCCTGGCGGGCCTGGCCCTGCTGGCCGGCGTGGTGTCCCTGGCCCTGCCCGACCCGCTGGGCCGAGCCCTGGTGGGCGAGAGCTGGGAGCTGGCCCGGCCCGCGCTGCTCCCCCAGGCCGTGCTCATGGCCACCATCGGGATCAACGCCGGCGCCCTGGCCGGGCTGCGGGCCCTGTCCGACCCCCGCCGCAGCCTGCGGGCCCGCCTGAGCGTGGTCCCCCTGTCGATCCTGGGCGGCGTGGGCGGCGCCCTGCTCACCGGCACGGCGGCGGGCGCCCTGTGGGGCCTGGCCGCGGGCAACGCCGCGGGCGCGGCGATCTGGTGGGTCCTGTTCAAGCGCTCGCTGGACGAGTTCGAGTCAGGCCGGCGCCTGGTCGCGCCGCTCCCGGACCTCGTAGTGCTGGGAGCGGGCGTCGAAGCGGGCATCCCGGCGCAGCATCTGGGAGGCCCGGAACCCGGGGATGGCGCGTGACCTCATGGCCCGAGGCCACGGGCGAGGGCCGCGGAGAGGTCCGCGAGCGGCTGGGGCGAGTGGACGAGGACGGGGCTGTCGCCCACGTCCATCGCCGCGGTCCACGGGACCGGCGCGCCGCTGGGGTCCGTGGCCGTGGCGCCCGGCGGCGGCGCGGGGAGCGTCCGGTCCCACACGATCGCCACCGAGCCGTCCGGGCGGTCGATGCCGAGGCCGGTGCCGCCCAGCGCCGTGAACTCGCGGGCGCCCGTGGTGAGGGTGGTCATGGTCTCGTAGGCCGCCGCCGCCGGGCGGGGCCGGCCGGAGGGCTCGTAGAGGCCCCGCCAGACCTCGTTCGGTTGGCGGCCGCCGACGGTGTAGAAGACCGGCAGGTAGACCACCCGGTCGATCCCCTGGGCCAGCAGCTCGGCCACCAGGTGGACCGTCTCCGCCGCGTGCTCCGCCGGGTCGTAGCCGGCGCCCGGCCAGAAGACACCCGCCTCCCACGCCTCGACGGGCAAGCCGTCCGGCAGGCGGGCCCGCAGGTCGGCCAGGGCCTGGGGCAGCACGTCGACCGGCTCGTACCAGTGGAGCTGCCAGCGGTCGATCACCCCGTCCCGGGCCAGCCGCACCGACACGTCCAGCGCCTCCTGGACCCGCCGGCCCAGGTCCCCGTCCGCCGCGGCGGCCACCGCCGCCGCCGTGTCCCCGGGCGGGAACCGCTCACCGCGGCGGTACGCGCCCTCGTAGAGGTCGGTCGCGCCCGCGGCGTCGCCCCCCTCCAGGCGCTCGGCCGCGAACGAGACGCCGTAGACGGTCCCGGACAGGCCGGAGTCGTAGACCACCGCGTCCGGGTCGGCGGTGCGGATGACGCCCGCGACCCGCGTGGCGAAGGCCTCGTACTCGGCGGGCGCCGGGGTCCACGAGTTGCGGGCGTCGATCTCGTTCTCGATGGCCCAGCGGTGCACGCCCTGGGCCGCGTAGCGCTGGACCGCCTCGGTCACGAAGGCGTCGTAGGCGGCGGGGTCGGCGGGCAGGGACGACGGGTCGTCGAGGGGCGAGCCGTCGTCGGCGCCGCCGGTGAGGGCACACGTGCCGGTGCGCAGCTTGATCATGGCCTCGTAGCCCAGGTCGGCCGCCTGGCGGACCTGGCCGTCGTAGACGGACCAGTCCGGTCCCGGGCGGCCGTCGTCGCGCTCGACGTAGCACCAGACGACCTCCAGGAACGTGGAGCCGCCACCCAGGCGCTCGATCCCGGCCAGGATCGCGGGCGAGTCCCGGTACTGGTACCAGTTCCACTTGGCCCCCAGCGGATGCTCGGCCGGGGCTGACGTGGGACGCGTGGTGGTCGGGTCAGGGCGCGGGCGCGCCTCGTCGCCGTCCCCGCCGGAGCACGCGGCCGCCAGGAGGACGGCCGCGGCGAGCGCGGCGAGCCACCTCATCCGTTCGGGTTCGGGCGCCCCCACGCCTCGGCCACCGTGGCGGGATCCGTGACGGTCACGCCCGCGGGGATCATGTCCAGCTCGGCCAGGAAGTCGTCGAAGCAGTACAGCTCCCGGCGGTTGGTCCAGTGCCGGTCGGGGCTCGGATCGGTGCAGTCCCACTGGAAGTCCCCGGTCGTCCGCGACCCCTCCACGAACCGGTAGTACTGCACGATCCGCCACTCACCGGGCCGGGGGGCCAGGTTGGCGGCCAGGTACGCCGGCGGCCGGTAGGCGTCGGCGGCGTCGATCACGCCGTCACCGGTCTGGTCGATGGCCGGGCAGCCCGCGGTCACGTCCACGCAGTTGCCGCCGTCGCCCGGGGTGGCGTTGGCGAACCAGGGATCGGCCACCTCGGACTGGCGGTTGGGCGCGAACGCATAGCGCCGCCCGAAGGCGAAGCAGGTCGAGATCAGGTCCTGCTGCAGCGCCGTGCTGTAGCGGTTGTTGGGGTAGCCGAACAGGCCCCAGGCCCGCTCGTGGCCGTGGGCCTCCAGCGCACCGAGCGTGGCGCAGCTCTCGGCCTGCTGCTGCTCGGGCGTCATGGTGAGCATGTTCTCGTGGGTGGCGCCGGTGGACACCATGGTCCAGCCCCGCTGGTCCCGCAGCTGGGCCAGGTCGGCCCAGCTGGCCAGCTCGTAGTTGCCCTGGCACCGCCGGGTGGTCTCCTGGGTGCGCCCGGTGACCACCGCGCCGGTGGCGGCCAGGCCGCGGGCCGCCATCTCGGCGGCCACCCGGTCCATGCTCACGTACCCGGCGACCGGCTGGCAGTCCTCGTTGCCCGTCCACATCATCCGGGCCATGAGGATGGTCAGGTAGGCGGGCGGGGGCGGCCCGCTCACGTCGAAGGTGGTGTAGGCGCGGGTCGGGTCGAGCCCGCCCGCGGTGTCGATCACGTTGAGCTGGACGGCGTACTGGCCCGCGCCGGGCGCGGTCCAGGCGAAGGACCAGGCCGTGCCGGTGGCGCCGGGCGCCGCCGGCGTGGCGTCGTGGCGCTGGAACGCGCCCCAGGTGCCGTCGCCGCGCCACCACTGCCCGGTGGCGCGGTTCTTGATCGCCACCTGGACCTTGCTGACGCCCTGGGGCGCAGTGGCGGTCCCCGACATCGCCACCGCGGGATCGGTCAGCGAGGCGCCGTCGGCCGGGGCGGTGATGGCGCCGTCGGGCTCGGCGGCCACGACCGCGAAGGTCACGCCCGCCGGGGTGGGATCCGTGGCGCCCAGCCCGTCGGTCACCTCCGCCTCGACCCGGAACGAGCCGGTGCCGGACGGCGGCGGCCAGCCGTAGCTCCAGCCGGTGCTGACCGCGCCCGGGTGCTCCAGCGTGGCCGGCACGACCGCCCGAGTGGTGCCCCAGGTGCCGTCGCCCTGCCACCAGCGGCCGGTGCCCTGGTCCTGCAGGGCCACGCCCACGCTCGTCACGCCCGCGGCGGCGTTGGCCACGCCCGTGACGGTCACCGGGGATCCCGAGGCCGTGCCCCCCGGCGCGGGGAAGGAGATCGCCCCGTCCGGCGGGCCCGCGTCCAGCGTGAACAGCTGCCACGCCGGGCTGGGGTCGGGCAGGCCGGCCTCGTCGACCGCCCGGACCTGCACGGCGTAGGACCCCGGCCCCGGCGCCACCCAGTCGTAGGACCAGGCCGTGTCGGGCGAGGACCGCTCGAAGGTGGCGACCTGGCGCTCGAACGGGCCCCAGGTGCCGTCGCTGTGCCACCACAGCCCGGTGTCCCGGTCCTTGACCGCGACGCCGACCTCGGCCACCCCCTCGGGCGCGGTGGCCCGGCCCCGCAGGGCCACGACCGTGCCCACCACCGCCTCACCCGGCCCGGGCCTGGACACGGTGGCGTCGGGCGGCGGCAGCAGCGACCAGAACGTGGTCTGGACCGGCGCGGCGTTGGTGGCGCCCTCGCCGTCCGTCACGGTCAGGGCGATGGCGTAGTGGCCCGGGTCGGGGCGGTCGAACGCGAAGGACCAGGCGGTGGAGGCCGAGCCCTCGGCGTCCAGGTCGACGGGCAGCGCCGCTGCCTGGTCCCCCCAGGTGCCGTCGGGCTGGTACCACTGCCCGCTGTCGGTGTCCTGGATGGTGACCGACGCTCCGGTCACGCCCGCGTGGGCCTGGGCCACGCCGGCCACGTCCACCACCGGGTCGCTGACCTCCTCCTCCGGAGCGGGGCTGATGATCGAGCCCGAGGGCGCGGCGTCGACCACGCTGAAGGGCACGACGGCCGGCGTCGGGTCCTGGCGCCCGCCGGCGCCCGTGGCGGTCACCTGGAGCAGGTACGAGCCGGGCACCACCCCGGTCCAGTCGAACGCCCAGCCGCTCGGGCCGACGGTGGCGGGCACGCGGGTGTAGGCGCCGAACGAGCCGTCGGGCTGCAGCCACCGGCGGGTGGTGCGGTCCTGCAGCGCGATGTCGATCGCGGTCACGCCCGGCCCCGTGCTCCCCGACAGCGGGACCAGTGGGGACACCACGACCTCGTCCCGCCGGGGCGTGGCGATGGTGGCGTCCGCCGGGGCGGGGGCGTTGTAGGACAGCTCGACCACGCGGTTGTCCAGGCCGTCGCTGACGTACACCTGCCCCGAGGGCCCGAAGGCGATGTCGCCCGGGTAGTCGATGGTCCCCGCACCGGTGGTGGAGCCGTCGTGCAGGGCCACGGTGGTGCCGAGCGTGGGGTCGAGCACGACGAGGCGGTCGTTCTTGGAGTCGGCCACCCAGACGTTGCCGTCCGGGCCGACCGTGAGGCCCCGGGGCTCGGCGTAGGGACCGGCCGGGTCGGTGAAGCGGGTCCAGGTGCCGTCGGGGTCGCGCCGCTGCACCGACTGGTTGAACGAGTCGGTGGCCCAGATGGTCCCGTCCGGCTCGACGGCGATGTCGGACAGCTCGTTGAAGGAGCCGGGCCCGTTCTGGCGGTTGCCGGACCGGCCGTAGGCCTCGATGGGCGTGCCCCGGCCGTCGTTGCCGACGGCGTAGCGCACGACCCGGTCGTTCTGGGAGTCGGCCACCAGCAGCGTCCCGTCGGGGGCGAACTCGACGCCCACCGGGAACTCGAACTGGTCGAGCGCCGAGCCCCGGGTCCCGAAGCGG
>DATBGF010000136.1:0-3760 GCA_036558145.1 Acidimicrobiales bacterium | reverse complement strand
GGCGCCGGCCAGCCCGGTCACCTCGAACGTGGCGACCGACTCCGGAGCCACCGAGAACCCCTCCACCGACGACACGAGCTTCTGGCGCTTCGGGCCCTGTGCCACCACCGTGAGACCGACGCGGGCCTCCGAGGGATTCATCACGGTGAGCGCGGCGGATTCGTAGCCGGTCGCCGGGAGGACCCATTCGCGCTCCGCGCCGGCCACGCCGGCCTCTGCCCGGATGCCACCCGGCGACGCGTCGAGCGAGCCCGCGATGACCCGCCCGATGCGTGTGACCACGGTGGCCGTCATCGTGTCCTCCCCCGGCGTCTGGAGGGCGAAGGCGTTCACGTGAAGGGCCATCGCCCGGTGGGGGCCCAGGACCACCGGGCTCAGCGTGCCGGGGCTCACCGTCCGCTGCTCGGACCGGAACGACACGTCGAACTCCGCCAGCTGCGAGAAGGGGTTCATGACCACGACCGTGGACGTCCGATCGGGCGTGGTGGGCTCGTCGGGCAGGTACCACACCCGGTGGGATGCGGAGGCACAGCGCATGGCGGCCATCCCGGGCGACCCGGCCTCCGGACGAAGGACCACCGCCGCACCCACCCACCCTCCAAAGAACTCCACCTCGGTGGCCGCGGCCTCGTCGTCCGCCGGCACCTCCCGGATGACCTCGTGGCCCGGCGCCAGCGTCACGGCGTCCGACGCGGTCGCACCGCGCGCGCCGAGCGTGGTGAATCGAAGCGACACGGCGGCGCGCCCCGGGTTGGCCGCCACCACCCAGGCCGTCCAGCCGTCCCCGCCGCCGTGGGGGCAGAACCACGCGCCCGAGGCGGCCCCCGAGGGCGTCGACCCGAGCCCCGCCGCCCCGACGTGGTCGAGCGCCACCGCCGAGGCGACCAGCGCCAGGGCGACCACCCCCACCAGCGCCGCCCGTCCCCGGAGGCCGGAGCGGCCGGGCGGCGGCGCCTCCGGCGCGGCCGTCGCCGGCCCGGGGGGCGTCTTCTCGACGGGGGGCAGAGCGTCAGCCACGCGACGTCCTCCGGGTCATCCACAGCGCCACGAACCACAGCACGGCGAGGAGCCCGACCTCGACGGTCCGGACCCGCTGGCCGCCGAAGCGCACCTCCGCCGGCGACGGGCCCCCGGGGCCCTGGAACCCGACCGCCCACCCGAACGCCGCCTCGGGACCCCGCGGGGCCGTCGCCCCGGCCGCCAGCCGCCACGATCCGTCGAACTGCTGCGTGAGCAGGACCAGCGACGGATCGGCGGGGAGCGTCCCCGCGTACCGCTGGCCCCCACCCTCGAAGGGGATCTCGTTCGGCGCGGGGAGGGCCATCCCCACGCCCCGACCCGAGGCCGCCGCGGCCCACGCCTCGTCGGTGATGGCGCCCGCCGCCGTGGCCGCCTTCGTGTTCCGCAGGATCAGCAGCCCCTGCGCCGGGACCACGTCGAGGTCGACCTGCCGTGCCAGACGACGAAGCGCCGCGACGGGGAGGTCGCCCGGGGACGCGATCACGTAGCGGATGCCGAACGGCGCCAGCAACGCGCCGCCGTGCCGCGACTCGCCGGCGAGCACGTCCCCCAGCGCACGGCGCAGGGCGTCGTACCCGACGCCCGCGTCGGGCCGGCCGTAGTCGATCATCGAGGCGCCGGACGGGAGCTGGATCGCGAATCGCACCGAGGCGGCGCCCGCGTGGACGATCCCCGCCGGCAGGCCGCCGGGCCACGTCAGCGGGTCGCCGTTGGGGGCGCCGACCCAGAGCACCCGCGTGCCGTTCTGGGCGGTCCGGCTCACCAACGGGTACGCGGCCGAGGCGCGGTCCGGGCCGCCGACCGTCCACGATCCCCGGCCAGCCTGGACGATCTGCGCGCCCAGCCCCACGGCAACCGCCGCGGCCATCAGCACCGCACCCACCTGGCGGGCCCCGAACGCCGCCTCCCGCGCCTCGCGGACCAGGAACACCAGCCCCAGGCCGACCAGCCCCGCGTAGGAGAACGCCAGCACGGCCTCGTACGCCACCGTGTTGGACAGGCCCAACGGGAGATACCCGGCCGCGGACAGCCAGGCCAGGTAGAGGGAGACGACCGCGGCGCAGAGGAACCGCCGGGCCGCCTGGCGAAGCGGCGCAGGAACGAACACATAGGCCACACCCGCGGCGACCGGGAGATAGAAGCCCGTGGCCCACGCGCCGGGCGCCGGGCCCAGCGAGAGCCGCGCCAGCATGGCGAAGCTCGCGGGCGCCACGGGGTCGGCCAGCGCCATGCCGCCGGCCCGGGCCCACTCGTACGCCAGTGGGAACAGCAGGAGGGCCCCGAACGCCGCGGCCAGCGCCACCAACCCGGCGCCGCGTGCCCGCTCCGCGGACCCGCCCGGGAAGGCCAGGGCGCACAGGGTGAGCACCAGGGCCGCGAGGAGGGTGCCGGGATAGAACGCGGCCAGCACCGCTGAGCCCAGGGCGGCCCCCACGATCCAGCGTCGGCGGGTCACCGGCCGGCCCGCCGAGAATGCCAGCGGGATCTTCGTGGCCATCCACGGAAGTCCGGCGAGGAGCACCAGGGCCGGGATCCGGCCCTCCGACAGTCCCCACAGGACCACGCTGGAGAGCCCGTAGCAGCCACCCGCAACGACCGAGGGGACGGCGTCGCCGGTGAGCGCCCGGGCCGCCCTGTAGGCCCCGACCCCCGCCGCCACGGGCAGCGCGAGCAGCATGGCCTTCTCGAAGACCGCCGCGCTCCCCAGCGCCAGCGCGCTCCCGAGGCCCAGGAGCGCCAGGGCGGGGCTGGCCGCGCCCGTCCCACCAAGGCCGGTCGTGCGCACGCCCGAGACGAACGCGTCGAAGAACCCCGAGGCGCCGCCCGGCGGCACCGCCACCGCCCCGCCCGTCAGGGGCGAGGCGAACACCAGGTCGCGGTAGGCCACGACCATCAGCGGCACCAGCAGCACGAGGGCGGTGGCCACGGGGTGCGCGGCGGCGAGGCCGAACACGGAGGCTCGCGGGGCGACGACGACGTCCTCCTCGTCGTCGATCCGGCCGACGCCGCCGCCGAGCCGGGGCATCGACGAGCCGGCCCAACGGCGCACCCGGATCCACACCGGCGCCATGGAGCGGCGGACCAGCCGGTCCGGCACGGTGCGCGTGGACTGCACCCGGAGCCGTCGCCGAAGCGTGCCGGGGAGGTGGACCACGTTCCATGCCCACCCCGCGAGGAGCTGGTACGCGTCCTCGAAGCGCCGGGTCAGGAGGTAGGCGAGCAGGCGGCCCAGCCCCAGGATCGCGTAGAGCGGGAGGACCCACAGGAGCGACAGCACGGCGTAGTTCTTGAGGACGCTGCCCAACGCCGCGCGCTCGCGCTCGTACACGGGGCGGGCCAGCTCCTCGGTCCGGCGCTCGCCGCCACGCGTGGCGCTGCGGTGCCGGGCCATGGCCTTCGGTGTCATGAGGACGCGGTAACCGGCCAGCCGCGCCCGCCAGCAGAGGTCCAGATCCTCCTGGGCGATCGAGAACCGCTCGTCCAGCCCGCCGAGCCGCTGCATCAGCGGCCGCGACACCAGCATCGCGCAGGACGAGACGAACACCACCTCGCGGATCCGGTCGTACTGCCCCTGGTCGATCTCACCCTCCTCCAGCGGGGAGTAGGGGAACCCGAACCGGTCGGTGCTCTGGCCGATGTCTCGGAGCACCAGTCGCGCGTCCCAGTCGAGGATCTTGGGGCCGACCACGCCGACGTCATCGATCCGCTCGGCGGCCTCGACCAGCGCGGCCACCGCGTC
>DATBGF010000135.1:0-2886 GCA_036558145.1 Acidimicrobiales bacterium | reverse complement strand
GCCGGCGAGGCTGGCGCGGGCGGCGACGGTGTCGGGGTGCTCGTCGCCCAGGATGCGGTCGCTGTCGGTCGACACCCGCTCCGCCAGGGCGATCGCTTCGGGGAGGCGACCGGCCGAGTGGTAGGCGCCGGCGAGGTTGGCGCGGGCGCGGAGCGTGTCGGGGTGCTCGTCGCCGAGGGTCCGTTCGCTGTCGGCCAGGACGTGTTCGAGGAGGGTGATGGCTTCGGGGAGGCGGCCGGCCGAGTGGTAGGTGCTGGCGAGGTTGGCGCGGGCGGCGACGGTGTCGGGGGAGCCGGGGCCGAGGATCCGCTCGGTGTCGGCCAGCACCTGCTCCTCCAGCGCGATGGCCTCGGGGAGGCGGCCGGCTGCGTGGTAGGCGGTGGCGAGGCTGGCGCGGGCGGTGAGGAAGTCGAGGTAGTCCTCGTCGAGCGGGTCGGGGACGTCGTCGCCGACGGTGCGTCTGGTGTCGGCCACCACCCGCTCCAGGAGGGCGATGGCCTCGGGGAGGCGGCCGGCTGCGTGGTAGGTGCCGGCCAGGCTGGCGCGGGCGGCGACGGTGTCGGGGTGCTCGTCGCCCAGGATGCGCTCACTGTCGGCCAGCACCCGCTCCTCCAGGGCGATGGCCTCGGGGAGGCGGCCGGCCGAGTAGTACGTGGCGGCCAGGTTGGCGCGGGCGGCGACGGTGTCGGGGTGGTCGTCGCCGAGGGTGCGTCGGGTCTCGGCCAGCACCTGCTCCTCCAGGGCGATGGCCTCGGGCAGGCGGCCGACCCAGTGGTAGAAGCCGGCGAGGTTGGCGCGGGCGGGGAGGGTGTCGGGGTGCTCGCTGCGCCCGCGGGTGAGCCGGGGAGCCAGGTACGCCAGCGCGATCCCCAGCCCGGCGGCGCCGAGGAAGACGGCCAGCGCCCACCAGCTGGTGTCGTAGACGGCGACGAGGATCCGGGCGCCGATGGCGAGGAGGACGAGGGCGACGAACGCGCCGAGGATCCACGATCGGGTGCGCGCGATGCGTCTGCCCTCGACCGGATCCCAGGCCAGCGGGCGTTGGCCATGGGCCCAGGTGGCCAGGGAGGGTGCCGATCGGGCGCCCGCCTGGACCAGGGCCGGCACCACCGCGCTGAGGCGCCGGCAGGCGATCTCGACACCGTCGACGAAGACGCCGGACGGTGATCGGGTCCGGCGGGGCGACACGTCGGTGCCCATGGCCCAGAAGCGACGGAACGGGGGCAGGCGCTGGGGGGTCCGGAACAGGAGCACGAGGCGTCGACCGGGGAAGAGGGGCATGTTGTAGAAGTCGGGGATCGTGAGTGGGGAGGCCGTCACGATCTGCTGCGGCACGGCGACGTCCGAGCCGTCCGGGTCGACGACCGTGATCTCGGAGGTGGGGATGGTCCAGCGGCGCCGCCCGAGGAAGCTGGGGAGGACGAGGGTCAGGGCCCCGCTCGACAGCTCGGCCCGAGCCGGCCCGAAGCCGTAGCCCAACCGGAACGACGCGGGCAGGCCGGCCGCGATGGTCGCTCCGGCCGGCGCCTGGGCCCGGGCCTTGCGGGCGAGGCGCCGGCAGTGGACCCCACCGGCCGCGCCGGCCACGCTGACGCCCGCCAGGACGCCCCCGATGGCGACGTCCTCCGACGCCGAGGACCTGCAGGCGTCCTCGTAGCCCTCCGGGGCCCGGTCGCTGCCGTCACCCCACACGATCGCCACGGGCATGGCGCCGCAGCTGACGTCCCCGGAGTCACCGCCCGCCGCCTCGGCGAAGGCCTCGCCGAGGAGCATGATCAAGGCCAGGGCCATGCCCGCGGCGGCGAGGACGAACAGCACGACGGCTGCCCGCCGGTAGCCCCGGCCCGCATCGGGGGGAGGTGCCTGGCTCCCGGGCCTCGGGATCCATGGCGTCGCCACGCCGCGAGCGTACGCCTGATCCCGTACGGGTACCGTGGCTCGGCGCGGGTGGTTTCGAGTCGAGCTGGGGGGATGATGGCGCGACTGCGTCGTACCGGGATCGCCGGGCTGGCGGTGCGTGGGGCGGGGGTGGCGTTGGTGAGCGCGCTGCTCAGTGGGTGCTGGTGGCAACAGCCGGGGTTCAGCCCCGAGCACAGCGGCTGGAACCCGTTCGAGAACGAGCTGCGCCCGGACAACGTGGCCGCGGTGGTGCCGCAGTGGTCGGTGACGGTGGCGGGCTCGACGACCGCGCCCGGCACGCTGTCCGAGCCGGTCACCTCCCGGGACCTCGTGTTCTCCAAGCGCCAGGTCGGGGGCACCGCCGCGTCCGTCCAGGCCGTCGACATCGACTCGGGGGATCTGGTGTGGGAGCACACCCTGCCGGCGCCCGGCTTCTCCGTCACCGACCTGGCGGTGCCGGTGGCGTTCTCCCGGGACGAGCTGCGGGTCGGGCACATCGCCCGCTTCCCGTTCGGCCCGCCGTGCGGTGATCTGACCCGGCTCGACCCGGCTTCGGGCGACCTGCTGGGCACCACGGCCACCGACTTCCCGACGTCGGCGGTCGTCAGCGCGGGCACCATCACCGCCCAGATGGAGAGCAACCGCTGCTTCGCGCCCGTGTCCGGGCAGCTGGTCGTGCGCGACCAGGCCACGTCGGCCGTGCTGTGGACCGCTCCGCTGGGCAACGCGGAGGTGAAGGCCGCCCCGACCGTCGCTCTGGCCCAGGGGCGGATCTACGTGAACGACCGCGGCACCGTGCATGCCTTCGCCATCGACGGCTGCGGCGCGCCCACGTGCTCACCTCTGTGGAGCTTCGCCAGCCCCGGGTTCGACGGGCCCGTGGTCGCCGCCCGCGACGACCTGGTGTTCGTCATCGAGAGCTTCCGGGAGACGCCGCCGCCGCCGGAACCGGGCGTCGGCTTCGGCATCGTGCGGGCGCTGTCCGCC
>DATBGF010000134.1:0-10113 GCA_036558145.1 Acidimicrobiales bacterium | reverse complement strand
GGCGATGACCGCCGTGCTTGCCAGCAGGGGCGCGGCCAGCGCCCGCTGCACCAGCCGCGGCCGCCCGGCCTCGGCCTCGGCTTCGTGCAGGTGGCACACGACGGGCCGGCCGGACGCCCGGGCGAGCAGCAGCCACAGCGGCGCGGTGAGCGTCGAGACGTAGACGGCGTCGGGCCGGTGGCGACGCAGCAGGAGGACGCCCGGGACCACGCTCCCCACGGTGGTGACGAGGAGCCGCAGCAGGCCCCCCGGCCGCAGCGCCGCCCTGCGCAGCACGGGCGTCGGGCAGACCACCACGTCCGCCCCCGCCTCCCGGAGCGGGCCCACCAGCGGGCCCCCGTGCGGCACGGTCGCCACCACCCGCCAGCCGTGCGCCGCCAGCGCCTCGACCGAAGCGAGCGCCACGCGGTCCGATCCGTAGAGGTCGGGGGACGGGTGGGCGACGAGGACGGTGCGGCGGTGCGGGGCGCGATCCACGGGACCTACGGCTGCAGGGCTTGGGCGACGACGTTGTCGACCGACACGACGATCGGGACGTTCGTCACCGAGGCCGCCAGCCCGCTGTGGACACCGACGCCCCCCGCCTGCTGGAGCGCGGCGGTGGCGTCGGTGGCCTGCACCTGCCACACGGACGGTTCGGCCTGCCCGTCGAGCCAGGCCCGGCCCGACAGCGTGGTCGGTGCCGTGCCGGTCGCCTGGAAGCGCAGGTGGACGACGCTGCCCGGCGTGTACTGGAGGCCCGGCAGCGACGCCGTCGCGACGACCGTGGTGCCGAAGTTCTCGATCCGCAGCAGCCGCAGGTCGGCGGCGCCCGACGCCATCACGCGGAGCTGGAGCCGGTAGTCCGAGCTGCCCGCGCTGCGGGCGATCGCCGACACGGTGGCGTTCGTGCCGCTGCCCGCCGGGAGCTTGTCGAGCGACACGTCCAACCGGACCTCCGTGTCGAGGGCGGAGACGGCCGTCAACCGGATCGTGCGGCCGGCGCTGGCGGCCGGCAGCGTCACACGGCCCTGCCCGCCGTTCACGGCGAAGTCGCCGCTCGACCCGCCGACCGTCCACGCGCCGCCGAGCTCGGCCGTGCCCCAGCCGTTGGCCGCCGTGCGCCCGAACGTGTCGCGGGCCACCGTCACCGGGTCGTTGGTCGCGGTCACCACCCGGGACGACGTCCCCGTCGCGCCGTCGTCGTCGGTCACGGTCAGGCGGACGGTGTACTGCCCGGCCTGGGCGTAGGTGTGCGCGGCGGACGCGCCGGTGCCGGTGGTGCCGTCGCCGAAGCTCCAGGCGTACGACGCGATCGACCCGTCGGGGTCGCTCGATCCGGACCCGTCGACCGCCAGGGCGCGTCCGGTCACCCCCGCGGTGAAGCTGGCGGTGGGCGGGGCGTTGGCGGGCGGCGCGACCGGGGTGACCGCATGGCTGACCTGGCCGGTGGCGCCGTCGTCGTCGGTCACCGTGAGGGTCACGGTGTAGGTACCCGCTGCCGCGTAGGTGTGGGCGGGCGTGGGCCCGGTGCCGGTGGTGCCGTCGCCGAAGGTCCAGGCGTACGAGGCGATCGACCCGTCGGGATCGCTCGAACCGGTCCCGTTGAACGCCACCGTGAGCTGGTTGACGCTGCCGGCGAAGGCCGCGGTGGGCGCGATGTTGGCGACCTGGCCGCGGCCGCTGGCCGCGCGGTGGTTGGCGACCTGGGCGGCCGACAGGGCGGTGGCGTAGACGGCGGGCTCGTCGATCTGGCCGCTGAAGTTGTCGGACGCCGGGCGGCTCGGCCACCCCGCCAGGTTGTCGCCGCCGACCCGCCACCAGCCGTAGGAGTTCTCGCCCGTCACCGTGTCGGTCCGCGAGCCCACCTGGGCACCGTCGACGTAGAGGCGCATGCCCTCGGTGCTGAGCGTCGCGGCGAGGTGGTGCCACTGGCTGTCGTTGAGGCCGCCCGGGCTCTCGACGGTGCGGAACGTCGAGCCGAGGCCGGGACCGGGACCGGCGACCGCGGCCCACAGCGCGAACACGACCCGCCCGTCGTTGGTCATGTAGAGCATCCGGTCGTAGGTCGACGAGGTGTCCGACTGGCTGCCGCTGAACCCGATGATCCGCCCGCCCTGCGTGGTGGACGTCCGCACCCATGCCTCGACGGTGAACGTGTCCATGCCCCAGGTCTTGGTGGAGCTCCACAGCCGCGCGGTCGAGGTGCCGTCGAACGTGGCCGCCGTGTCCGTCTCGTTCAGGAGCGCGCCCGGGGCGCCGAAGGTCACGCCGCTGCCCGGGGTCCCGTTCTCGAGGCCGAGCTCGTCCCGGGCGGTCGCCGACCCCGGCGCGTCGCCGAGGCGCCAGTGGATGCGCCCACCGTCGGCCATCACGACGTCGGCGTAGGGACTGGGATCGCCGCTCGTGGCGATGGTGACGGGGGTGTTGGCGCTCGCCGCCGCGGTGCCGTTGCCGTCGTCGTCGGTGGGGACGACGCGGTACGTGTAGGTCTGGCCCGGCGTCAGGCCGGTGTCGGTGAACCCGAGTATGGGACGGTCCCAGAAGGACGACGCGGCCCGGATGGTGCGGACCGTCGCCCCGTCGCGGGTGATCCGGTAGTTGAGCTCGCGGTCGTCGCGGTCCCAGTTGGCCGGGAACGAGACCCGGGCCTGGCCCGGCGCCGTCGACCGCACGGTGATCGGGAAGGTCCCGGGCACGCCGCCGAGGCGCGGCGCGCTCCTGTTCGGCGCGAGGGAGCGGATGGCGAAGCGCACCAGACCCTGCTGGGCGGTGCCGTTGACCTGCGGGAACTCGCCGCCCGCGACCAGGTAGCGGCCGTCGGCGGCCAGCGACCACGCGGCCTGGCTCTGGCCGGTGAAGCTGCCCACGGCCCAGTCCGGGTACCAGCCGACCTGCGACGGCGCGGGACGGCCCTCCCAGTTGGTGTAGCCCCAGGGATCCCGACGCACCGTGCCGGTGGCCGCCGTCGTGAACGAGAGCGTGCGGCGCGTGAAGTCGTTCGTGTTCTCGGACTGCGGGTACGCCCCGACGTTGCCGCAGTAGTGCGCGTGGCCGGCGACGTAGAGGTAGCCGTTGGCGGGCGCCGCGCTGTACGTGTCGCCGTGGCAGTCCTGGATCCACTTGACGGCGCCGGTGCCCGGGTCGGCCGCGAAGGTCCCCTCGAGGTTCCCGTCGTTGCGGCCGAAGGCCCAACCGCCGCCGAAGATCGACGTGCCGTCGGTGGACAGCGTGAGGATGCCCGCGGAGTCGCCCGTGATCCGGACCACCTGGTTGGCCGCCCAGGGCAGCGAGGCACCGGTCTGGGCGTCGAGGGCGGCCGTTCCCGCCGCGGCGGCGCCGTTCACCGAAGCGAAGGTGCCGCCGATGATCAGCTTGGACCCTCCCGGGGCCAGCACCATCGCCTGCACCACACCGTCGGCGCTCGGCGCCCAGGTCGTCAGGGCCCCGTTGGCGGCGGCGAAGGCCGCCAGGCGCGTGCGCGCCACCCCGTTGGCGTCCCCGAACTCCCCGCCGGCGTACACAGTCGCGTCGGTGGCGACGATGTCGTTCACCGTGTACCCGACGCCCGCGTTGAAGGCGGGGATGACCGCCCCGGTGGTCGGATCGAGCGCGACGATGCGGTTCCGGGCGGTGCCGTTGACGACGGTGAACTGGCCGCCGACGTAGATGCGCGAGCCGTCCGGCGAGGCGGTCACCGCCTTGGCCTGGCGGTCGAGGGTCGGGGCGAAGGACGTCTTGAGCGCCCCCGTCCGGATGTCGTAGGCCAGGATGTTCGACCGCGGCGTCTCGTTCTGCCCGGCCGCCGAGCCCGCGGGCCGGGCGCTGGTGAAATCGCCGACCGCGTAGACGGTGTTGCCGACGATCTCCTGGTCCCACACCACCCCGTTGATCTGCACGGTCGGCAGCGCATCGGCGGTCACGTGGTCGTCGGCCCGGTCGACCAGCGGCGGCAGCGGGGCGGCTCCGGCCGCGGGCACGGGCCCGGCCAGCTGCACGACGGCCAGCGTCGCCGTCGCCACCAGGGTCGCCACCAGCCCGCGGGCGGCGGCACCGGGCCTCACGGCGACTGCGTCAGCCATCGGCGACGCTCCCGGCGAAGACCACGGTGGGTGCCTCGGTCGTGTAGGACAGGCGCAGGGCGACGTGGTCGCGCTCGCCGGGATCCAGGGTGAAGACGTAGCTGCCCGACGCCACGCCACCCGGTCCGAGGTCGCCCGAGAACGGGCGGTGGGCAGGGTCGCGGACGGGATAGGCCGACAGGCCGTCGCCGAAGGTGAGGTCCGCCGTCACGGTGCCGAGGTCGATGGAGGCGGTCGACCCGTTGGCGACCTCGATGGTCAGGGCCACGGCGGGCCCGCTGAACTCGCCCGGGAGGTGGCCCTCGGCCTCGACCGGAGCCACGGACGCGAGCCGGGCGGTCACGCCGTTGCCGAAGTCGGCGGTGTCTCCCATCGCGAACTGCTCGGTGACCGCGGCGGGACCGGACCCGACCGTCTCGTGGATGCTGCCCCGCCCGTCGCCGGCCGGGACGGTCGTGCCCGACACGGGGTCTCGCTCGGCGGCCGGCGATCCCGACGCCACGGGCGATCGGTCCGGGTCACCTCCGTCCGAGGACCACGGGCCGGCGAGCGCGAACGCCACGACCGCCGCGGTGGCGACCAGGGTGATGCCGAGCGCGACCTCGGTCCGCCGCCGGGGGCGCAGGAGGCGTCGCATCAGGGTCCCAGCGCCGTGAACGATCCGCCAGCAGACACCCGCGCTCGCTCCTCCAGCCGCCTCCCCGACCTCGGCGATCGGATCCGGCGTCTCGTGCCCCGGCGCGCCCGCAGCCGCGTCGGCGCGGCTTGACTGCCACCGTATTCCCCACCCTTCGAGGTGTAAACCACGAACTACCCTGCGTATCCCTGCATCTCCCGATACCACTTGACCAGGGCCAGGACGAGGAACGCGAGGTTGGCGACCGCCAGGGCGGTGTAGATCGCACGGAAGCCGGCCTGCCACCAGAGCAGCGAGAACGTGAGGCAGAGCAGGCCGTAGTCGGTGGGCACGACCGCCAGCGAGTACGCCAGCGACGACCGGCCGGCGGGCAGCTCCCGGCTGTCGCGGCGGATGCGGTCGTTCAGGATGATCACGAAGAACAGCACGCTCGCCACCACCTGGTAGGCCAGCGGCACCGCCAGGATCGGCCCCCGCACCCCGGCGCGGTACCAGCTCACCAGCACGGCCAGGTGCACGGTGGCGAGCTTCACGGCGTCCACCACGTGGTCGAGCCACTCCCCCGCGACCGTGCCCCCGCCCCGGAGGCGGGCGAGCTGGCCGTCGGCGGCGTCGAGGGCGTACCCGACCACGAGCGCCAGGCAGGCCGCCAGGGACGTCACCGGCGTCGGCCTGGCCAGCGCGACCGTGGCGATCCCGGTGAAGGTGCACAGCGCGCTGAGGCCCGTGACCTGGTTGGGTGTCAGCCCCGCGGCGTACGCCATCGCCGCGCACCAGCGGCCCAGGCGCCGGTTGACCAGGCGCGAGTACGCGGGCGCGCCCTTGGACGGCTTCTGCACGAGCCGGAGCCCGTCCAGCGCCTCGCGCAGCTCAGCCATCGTGCCCGGCCCTCCGGCGCCCGCCGCTCGCCTCGCCCCGGCGCGAGAACCCGCCGGCCAGCCGCTCGGCCAGCCGCTCGTATCCCGCGGTCACGTCGTCCCAGCGGTAGCGCAGCGACACCCGGAGCTGCAGCGACCGCCCGTAGGCCCGGCAGGCCTCGGGGTCCCGCTCGGCCGCCTCCACCAGGCGGGCCACGTCCGCCTCGTCGTGGAAGTACCACGCGTCCTCGCCCAGCACGTCGCGGTTGAAGCGCACGTCGTAGGCCGCCACCGCCGCGCCCGCGCCCATGGCCCGCAGCAGCGACGGGTTGGTGCCGCCCACCGAGTGCCCGTGGAGGCACAGCATGGTGTGACCGTAGAGCTGGTCGAGCTGGGCCTGGTCCCACAGGGGCCCGAGCAGCCGGATGCGGGGGTCGGCCCGGCACGCCTCGCTGATCGCCGCCGTGTAGTCCTGGCTGTAGGGCGTGCCGCCCACGACGATCAGCGGGCAGGTGGCGGTGCTCGCCCGGTAGCCCCGCACGATCAGGTCCACGTGGTTCTCGGGCTCCAGGCGGGCCACCACCAGGTGGAACTTGTTGTGCACCGCGTCCAGGGGTGCCAGCCGGTCGTCCGGCAGCTCGAACAGGACCGGCGCGCCGTAGCTGAGGCGCTCGGTGGTGGCGGCGAACTCCTCGTCGTAGTAGTCGGCGACACCAGGGGCGTCGGCGATCAGGGCGTCGGCCCAGCGCACCGCCAGGGACTCCGCCGCCCGGTAGTAGTGGCGGCCGGCACCGGCCCACTTGGACCGGCGCCACTCCAGCCCGTCGACGTGCACCGCCACGGGAACGTGGCCGAGGTGGAGCAGGGGGAGGAACACGGCGTTGGCCGAGTTGAACACGAAGGCGACGTCGTGGTGGGCGGCCAGCACGACGTGCAGCGCCGACAGGGCCGAGTGCGTGAGCGTCTCCGCGTAGCGCGTCTTGAGCGCGGGCAGCGTCACCCGGTCCATGCCCAGATGGGTGCGGGTGCCCGACGGCCCGCCCCGGCCCCGGCGGCCGCCACGGTCCCGCCGGCAGTACACGGTCACGCGGTGGCCGTGCTCGACCAGGCGGCGCCCGATCTCCTCGACCGCCGTCTCGAAGCCCCCGTAGCGGGCGGGAACGCCCCGCGTCCCAATCATGGCGATCCGCAGCGGGACCCCCGTTCCCAGCGCCGGTGACGCGCGGTCTGGCGCTCGCCGTGTAAACCCCTACCATCCCCATGGCCTTGGTACCCGTCTGCCACCATCCGGCAAACGTCACCTCACCGGGTGGCACGTTAACCCACGGGTCGCCAACCTACAAGCAGAAAGTCACGCTACGTTCATGTCTCTTCACGGAGAGAGCGGTTCGAGGTGATGTTTCCGGCTATCTCGCGCGCGAGCGCCTGGCGGAGCAGCGTGCTGGACGTCCGCTGGGTGTACCGCACGTAGGCGACCTCCACACCCACCGTCGCCATGTCGGCCTCCAGCCGCCGGCCCCGCACCGTCCCCTTCCAGTCGTCGCCCTTGACGAGCACGTCGAAGCGCAGCCGCTGCCACATGTCGAGCTTGCGGGGCACGTCCTCGGCGACGGCCTCGTCCACGAAGCGGATGCTGCCCACGATCGCCAACCGCTCCGCGAAGGGCACGACCGGGCAGGCCCCCTTGGCCCGAGCCGCCAGGTCGTCGGTCAGCACGCCCGCCACCAGGCGGTCGCAACAGCCGCGGGCGTTGCGCAGCAGGTTGAGATGCCCGATGTGGAACAGGTCGTACACGCCAGGCGCATAGCCCACTCGTCGTCCGCCCATGGGAGCCCCCAGTCCGGACCGGCAGGAGCGCCATGGTAGATCGCGGAACGCGGGCGCGAACACACGTCACGTAGCGAACCCATCGGCCCCGCTCCGGCGATGACGTTGGGCGGAGAGCAGATGGACGGTGGTGCGCGGATCCTCGTGGTCGACGAAGACGTCGATGAGCGTGAGTCGTTGGTCCACGCCTTGGCGGCGCGCGGCTACCTCGCCAGCCCCACGGATCCGGCGGACGCACCGGCGGTGGCCCGCTCCTTCCGGCCGGACCTCGTCGTGCTGGAGATGGCGGGGGGCGGGGGCCTGATCGGGGCCACGCTGGCCCGTTGCCTGCGCGAGCAGGGCGATCCCCTCCTGGTGTTCCTCACCCGGGAGGACCGCACCTCCAGCCGGCTGGCGGCCTTCGACGCCGGAGCCGACGACTACGTCACCAAGCCGTTCGTGGTCGAGGAGCTGCTGGCCCGGATACGGGCCGCCCTGCGGCGCAGCGGCCGGCTGGGCCACGCGGTGAGCCATGTCGGGCCGCTGGTCGTCGACGAGCGCACCCGTGTGGTCGAGTTCGACGGCAGCCCGATCGACATCGGTCCCACCGACTTCCGGCTCCTGGCGGTGCTGGCGCGCCATGCCGGTCAGGTGATGACCAACGCCGACCTCCTGGCGCAGGTGTGGGGCCACGAGCCCCACGACGAGAGCCTGGTCACCGCTCGGATCAGCCTGCTGCGCACCCGCCTCGGCCCCGACGCGGCCGGGCTCCTCCACACGGTCCGCGGCGTCGGCTACGTGCTGCGTGACGACGACGCCACCGGCGTCCCCTGACGTGAGGTGCAAGCCCAGCCACTCATCGTGGGCCGGCCTCGCTAGCATCGCCGGCAAGAGGGGACAGCACATCGACGGAGGGCGAGCGCACTCGTGCCTCACCACCGCGCCACCGGGGAAGGGAGCTTCGAGGCCGTGCTGGCCGCGGCGCGCGCCCGCGAGCCGTGGGCGCTGGAGCAGCTCTACGCCGGGCTGGCGCCGGCCGTCGCGGGGTTCCTGCGCGTCCAGCACGCGTCGGAGCCGGACGACCTCACCAGCGAGGTCTTCCTGGGCGTGCTGCGCAACCTGGGCGGCTTCCGGGGCGACGAGACCCAGTTCCGGTCGTGGGTCTTCACGATCGCCTACCGCCGCCTCACCGACGAGCGGCGCTCGGTCGGGCGGCGGCCGCAGGTGCAGTCCCTGGACGATGCGCCGGATCCGGTCGACCCCACCGACGTCGAGGCCGACGTGGAGCGCCTGCTGGCGACCGAGCGGGTGCGGGAGCTGTGCGTCCGTCTGCCTCCCGCGCAGCGCGACGTGCTGCTCCTCCGCCTGGTGGGCCGGTTGACGATCGACGAGATCGCGCGGGTCCTCGGCCGCTCCCGCGGCGCGATCAAGGCCCTCCAGCGCCGCGGCCTGGCCGCGGTCGGCCGCCTCCTCGAACGGGAGGGCGTGCCCCTGTGACGAGCGACGACGATCGCAGTGAGGAGATGCTCGCCGACCGCGACGCGGACCTCGCGCTCGAGGCGCTGCTCCAGGGACGGGACCCGGGCGACGACCACCGTGCGCTGGCCACCCTGGTCGACGACCTGCGGATCGTGGCAGGAGGCCCACCCCCGGTCCCGTCACGCGCCCTCGCCGCGCTCCTCGCCGGCAAGGACCGCCCCCGCCCCCGCCCGACCTGGCCGTCACGCGCCACAGCCCGGATCGCCCACTGGGGCATCCCCGCCCGACTGGCAGCGAGCGCCGCAGCCGCGGTCACCGGCCTGGCCACCGCCGGCGCGGTAGGCGCCCTACCGGCCCCGGTGGTCGACGCCATGCGCCCGGTGGTCGAGCTGATCACCCCCTTCGACCTGGGCGGCGACCACAACGACAAGCCCGCTCCCGGCCCCACAGGCACCGACGCGGACCCTGCCTCCGATGCCCCGACGACGACCGCGCCCCCACCCCCACCCCCAACCGAGGGCCTGTCGGGCACAGGCCTCGCCCGCGGCCAGTCCGACCAGGAACCCGACCCCGAGGCTCACCCCGGCGGATCCAGCACCGCCCCCGGCCACACGGGCACGTCCCCCGGCCAGTCCGGCACCACGCCCGGCCAGTCCGGCACCGCCCCCGGCCATACGCGCACCCCGCCGGGCCAGTCCACCACCCCGCCCAGCCCGCCGACGCCGCCCGGCCGATCCGGCACCCCGCCCGGCCAGTCCGGCACCCCGCCCGGCCAGTCCGGCACCCCGCCCGGCCAGTCCGGCACCCCGCCGGGACAGTCGAGCCAACCGCCGGGCCAGTCCGCCACCCCGCCGGGACAGTCGAACCAACCGCCCGGCCAGTCCCGGACGCCACCCGGCCAGTCGAGCCAACCGCCCGGCCAGTCCGCCATCGCGACAGGGCAGTCCGGCCAGGCGCCGGGACAGTCCGCCACCCCGCTCGGCCGGTCGGCCGCATCCCCGGGCCAGTCCGGCGCCTCGCCGGGACAGTGGGGCCAACCGCACGGCCCGCTCGACTTCCCGCCGGGCCCGTGGGGCTTCCCTATCGGCCGGGCTTGAACCGCTCGGCCGGAGGCCGAGCCGCAGCAGCCACAGCTTTTGCGGCACCATCGGCGCCGAGATCCGGGGCCTGGACCTGCGCGCCGTCGACGACGCCACCGTGGCCGCCATCCGTCGGGTGTGGCTCGACCGCAAGGTCGTGTTCTTCCCCGGCCAGGACTTGGACCCTGACGCGC
>DATBGF010000133.1:0-2878 GCA_036558145.1 Acidimicrobiales bacterium | reverse complement strand
CCCGTTGCTCGTCGACCGGGGCGACCCCGAGGACGAGCACCTGTGGGACGCCCTCAACCAGCTGCCCTTCAACCACCGGGCGGCGCTCGTCCTGCGCTACTACCACCAGCTCCCGGAACGCGAGATCGCCGACCTGATCGGCTGCCGCCCCGGCTCGGTGGGCCCCTGGATCCGGCGCGGCCTCGAACGCCTGCGGAAGGACCTGTCATGAGCGAGCTCGAAGACCAGCTCACCAGCCTCCTCGTCCGGAACGCAGACGCGGTGGAGGTGGTCCCGGACATCGATGCGGTCCTCGCTCCCGGCCCGGTGATCCCGCGGGCGAGCGGGCGGGGGTGGAAGGTGCTCGTCGCCGGAGCCGCCGCCGTCGCCTGCGTGGTCGCCGGGGCTGTGGCGCTGGTCGTGAGGGTGCCGCGTGGCGACGTGGACGTCGAGTCCTCCACCGGACCGTCCGGTCGGGCGGCCGAGGTCGGCGGGGCGGACGCCGGCGCCGTGCCGAGGTTCCTGGTCACGGCCCCGGGCTGGCAGATCATGGAGGCCCAGGAGGACAGCAGCGAGGACTACGGCGGGTACACCGGCGAGATGGCCCTGAACGACGGTTCGGACCGCGTGATCTCGCTCAACTGGTACCCGGCCGCTCGGTACGACACGTACATCGACGATCGGCAGGCCGCCGCCGAGGCCACCTCCCACACCACCGTCGCCGGCCACGACGCGGTGCTGTTCGACGAGGGCGGAACCTTCTCCGCCTGGTGGCTCGAAGGCGACAACACCTTCGGGCTGCGCGGCAACAGCTTCGCTTCCGTGGACGAGTACCTGGCCGTCGTGGCCACGGTCCGCGAGGTGGATCAGGCCACGTGGCTGGACGCCTTGCCCGCCGGCATCCTGCGGCCCGACGACCGCCCCGCGGTCGTCGAGGCCACCCTGGCCGACCTCCCCGTCCCGGACGGCCTCGACGTGGCTGCGCTCGAGCACACGGGCACGGTCGACACCGCGCACGTGGTGGAACAGGAGGTCGCGAACGCCGTGATCTGCGCCTGGGTGCAGCAGTGGGTCGACGGCACCGCAGCCGGTGACGCCGCGGCCGTCGACGAAGCCACCCGGGCCATGACCTCGTCCCACGAGTGGCGAGTTCTGGTCGAGGCGGAGAACGGGACGTGGACGCACTTCATCTGGGAGGTGGCCGACGCCATGGGCGCCGGAGTCCCGCTCGACCAGTATCCGTCCCTGCCCCAGGGGACCGGCTACCAACGCCATCTCGGCTGCCCCGAGTCCGCGGCCGGGCAGGGGTGACCCGCTAGGCGCTGCAGGTCGCGAGCGCGGCGGCCACGAACGCGGCGGTCTGGTCGGAGGTGTCGCCGGTGCGCCAGGCGACGCGGAGCTCGTCGTACAGGGCCACCGGCCGCAGCCGCCGGACGGCGATGTCCCCCCGGGCGCGGGCCCGGGCCGCCTGCCACGCGTTGAGCCAGCCGATCCCCGTGCCCAGGGCCACCAGGTCCAGCACCCGCTCGACCTGGACGGCGGCGTGGGGGATCCACCGGGGCCGGGCGCCCGCGGCCAGGCAGTAGGACTCGATCTCGTCGTGGGCCGTCGGGGCGTCGGCGCGCTCGACGACGAGCACCGGCTCGCCGTCGAGGTCCCGGGCCTGGACCACCTTCCGGCCCGCCAGGCGGTGGTCCGGCGGCACGGCCACGTGGTCGACGGGCACCCGGGCCAGCGGCACGGACGCCACGGGGCCCGGTTCGGCGACCGGCCCGCGCACGATGCCGGCGGCGATCCGGCCGGCCCGCAGGCCGTCGAGGATGAGCAGCGAGGTGAGCCCGTCGGGCCGGATGACCGCGTCGGGATGCTCGGCCCGGAACGCCCGGATGGTCCGCATCATGCCGTCCTCGCTGCCGTGGCAGTAGCCGACGGTCCAGGCCGCGGGCGTGGCGGCGACCTCGGCTGCCGCGACCTCGAAGCGGTCCATGGCGCGGAGCACGGCGCGGGCCTCCACGAGCAGCCGCTCCCCGGCCGGGGTCAGCGCCACCCGGCGGCTCGTGCGCTCGAACAGGGCCACGCCGAGCTCGCTCTCGAGCTCCCGGATGCGCTGGGAGAGCGGCGGGGCGGAGATGTGGAGCCGAGCCGCCGCCCGCCCGAAGTGAAGCTCCTCGGCGACGGCCACGAAGTAGCGCAGCCCTCGCACGCCGACCCCCCGACCCACGGCCAGAACGTTATCGGTTCGGACATGATCCGTGTTGCAGACGGTCGTGGACTTTCGCCGGCGGCTCGGCGACCGTAGGACCGTGAAGCTGCTCTGGTTCCACCTCATGCCGTACCCGGAGCTGCCCGAGGACTTCAACCGGAAGCACCGCAGCGTCTGGGTCGACGTGGACCCCGCACTGTTCGACCCGGAAGTGCTGGCCGCCTGCTACGAGCGCTACATCGACCAGCTCCTGTTCGCGGAGCAGTGCGGCTTCGACGGGATCTGCGTCAACGAGCACCACGGCAACGGCTACGGGCTCATGCCGTCCCCGAACGTGATCGGATCGGTCCTGGCCAGTCGCTCCACCCGCGCCGCCATCACGGTCCTCGGCAACTCGGTCGCCCTCTACGACCCCCCGATCCGGGTCGCCGAGGAGATGGCGATGCTCGACCTGCTGTCCCACGGCCGGCTGATCAGCGGGTTCCCGGTCGGCACCTCGATGGACACCGCGTACGCCTACAGCGCCAACCCCGCGACCCTGCGCGAGAAGTACCGCGAGGGCGTCGACCTGGTGCTCAGGGCCTGGACGGCCACCGAGCCCTTCGCCTTCAACGGGCGCTTCACGCAGATGCGCAACGTCAACGTGCTCCCCCGGCCGCTGCAGCGCCCCCACCCACCGATCTGGATCCCCGGCGG
>DATBGF010000132.1:0-8527 GCA_036558145.1 Acidimicrobiales bacterium | reverse complement strand
GCCGCGGTGAGCAGGGGCAGGCCCATGGCCAGCACGGACCCGAACGCGATGAGCAGCACCACCATGGCGGCGAGGAAGCCGACGGTCTCGCTGGAGAAGTCCGGCGGCTCGGCGAACACGGCCCCCCCGAGCTCGACCTGGGTGCCCGGGATGTCGGCGCCCTCCACCAGCGCCCGGGCCCGGGCGGCTGCGGCGTCGTTCTCGTCCGGCGACCGGGGGCCCATGTGGATGATGGCGAAGGCGATCGTGTCGTCCTCGTTGATGAAGTGCTCGCCCGCGTCGGTGTACGGGCTGATGATGTCGACGGGCGCCAGCGCGTTGTCGAGGTCGGCGAACAGGTTGCGGATCCCGTCGTGCACGGCCTGGTCGTTGACGTCGGGCGCCTTGAACACGAGCTGCCCCGACTCACCTGCGTGGGTGGGGAAGCCGCGCGCCTTGAGCACGTCCTGGGCCACCTGGCTCTCGGACCCGGGCAGCGTGAAGTCGTTGACGAACTGGCCGCCGTACGCCGAGCTGAGCGCCATCAACCCCGCCAGCAGGCCGGCCCAGCCGACCAGCACGAACCACCGACGCCGGTAACAAGCGCGGCCAAGGCGCGTGAGCATGGTGACCGACCCCCTCGCAGCGAACTATCGCAAGCCCTGTTCGCCCAGCGCAACGGTCTCCGAACGGGTGTCTCCACGCTGAGTGGCGGTCTCGGCGGGCCGTCCCGGCCGTTACCTGGGGTCCATCCGGCGCTCACCCGGGCGGAGTGATGCGGCCGGGGCGGGGGGTCGTCATGGTCGGGGGGTGGGAGAGGTCGTCAAGGCCGTCGATGCGGCCGGAAGCGTCGAGGTGCACGAGAGTCCGCCGGTGGTGGCCGAGCGGTCGCCTGCGGACATCGTGCGGGTCGGGGTGGCTGCCGGGAGCTTGGCGCTGGTGGTGATCCTGCAGTGGATCGGTGGGCACTTCCTGACGGACAACACCCACGACCTGCTGCGAGGGCTCGACACCTTGCCGTCGTGGTTCGTCACCCTCGTCGTCTTCATCACCTGGCTGGCGGGGCTGATCGCGTTCGTGGGTGGGGCCGTGGTGGCGGTGGCGCACCAGCACTGGCGGGCTCTCGGCTCCGGGGTCCTGGGGGGCGTGCTGGGCCTGGTCATCGCCTCCCTGGTGGGGCTGGGCAACCCGCCCAGCGCGCCGCCGGTGACGCAGAAGCCCGAGGCTCTCGACTGGTTCGTCAACAACCCGACCGCCACGCAGCTGACCGTGGCCATCCTGGCCGGGGTCGTCACCGCGGCCGCGCCCTGGGTCGGGCGGACCTGGCGGCGCTGGGCCTGGGTGGTCGTGCTGGGCGTGGTGTTCGGTCGCATGATGGTCACGCCCGTCGACCTGGCCTCGCTGCGGGCCCTGCTGGCCGGGTGGCTGGGCGGGGCGCTGGCCGTGGTGATCCTGGGGACCCCGCCCCGCCGCGCCAGCGGGCTGTCGATCGCGGACGGGCTGGCCGCGGTCGGCGTGCCGGTGCAGCGCATCGACCAGGCCAGCCTGGACGCCCGCGGCTCCACGCCGTACTTCGCCGACGCCCGCGACGGCCGCCGCCTGTTCGTCAAGGCGCTGGGGCGGGACGAGCGCAGCGCCGACCTGCTGTTCCGCTTCTACCGCTGGCTCGTGCCCCGGGACCTGGGCGACGAGAAGGGCTACCGGTCCCTGCGCCGGGCGGTGGAGCACGAGGCGCTGGTGGCGCTGGCCGCCCGCGACCTCGGCGTGCGCACGCCCCGGTTCGTGTCGCTGGCCACCGCCGATCCGAGCTCGTTCGTGCTGGTGTACGAGGGCATCGACGGCAAGTCCCTCGACCGCCTCGAGCCGGACCAGGTCGACGACGACCTGCTCCGCGCCATCTGGGACCAGGTCCGGATGCTGCGGGACCGGCGCCTGGCGCACCGGGACCTGCGCCTCGCCAACGTGTTCGTGGCGGCCGACGGGGCCGTGTGGATGATCGACTTCGGCTTCAGCGAGCTGGCTGCCAGCGACACGCTGCTGGCCAACGACGTGGCCGAGCTGCTGGCGGCGACCTCGCTGACGGTCGGTGTCGACCGGGCCGTCGCCGCCGCCGAGGCCGTGATCGGGCCCGAGGCCACCGCCAGCGCCCTGCCCCGGCTCCAGCCGTGGGCGCTGAGCGGCGCCACCCGCACCGCGCTCAAGGAGCGTCCGGGCCACCTGGACGAGCTGCGGACCCGGGTGCAGTCGCCGGTGCCGGCCTGACCGGGGGGTACCCTCCCGGCCGTGAGCACGCAGGGGACCGCTCCGGCTACCTCTGGTCCGCCGGGGCCGCGGCCCGCGGAGAGCTTCGGGTACTTCGGCCGCATCGGGGCCCAGCTCTCGACCGTCGTCACCATCGCCAGCGGCGTCGCCTACGTGATCGGCGTCCTGGTCACCGATTCCTATTGGCGCCGGCTGGGGACCAGCCCGGCGGCGGTCGGCGTGCAGACAGCCGATCGCATCGCCGTCACCGGCGTGATCGTGATCGGCGCGGCGGCGACCGCCTTCGTGGCCGTGAGCATCCTCGACCGGCGGGCCTCGGGCGGCCCCGCGGCTCGCTTGCGCTGGCTGCTGTCGCCGTGGGCCAGCGTGGGGGCGCTGGCGATCGTGGCCGTGCTGCTCTCCGGGGGCTGGCGCCTGGTCACGTTCTGGACGATCGGAACGATGATCGCCACCGCGCTGGTCGGGCTGCTGGCGGGCCGCTTCCCCGGCTACGAGGGCCGGACGAACCTGGTGTTCGTGGCGGCGGTGTCGCTGCTGGTGTCGTCGGTCGCGGCCGAGCTGGACCTGCGGATCGCCGGCCTCACGCTGGCCGAGACGACCGACGCCCACGACATCGAGCGGCCCATGCTCACCCGCCTCGGCCCGTCGATCCGGGGCGCCGTGGCGGTGGCGGAGGACCCGGACAGCCCCGTGGCCGAGCGGCTCGACGGCCGCTGTGTCTGGATCATGGGGGACAACGCGAACGACGACGTCGTCCGGGACCCGGCCATCGGCGTCACCTTCACCCTCCCCGCCGGCGACCTCTCGTTCGAGCAGCTCAAGGACCGCACCCGCTGCCCTCCCTGAGATCACCAAGCCCTCAGCAAGCGGGCGTCAAGCGGCCGGTGGTCGGCTGCGCAGCATGATCACAACCCACCTCTTCGCCTTCTTCACCGCCGCCCCCGCCGAGCACGTGTGGGACGCTCTCACCGACGCCGAGCAGACCGGGCACTACCTCCAGGGCGTGAACCTGCGATCGGACTGGCGCCCCGGCTCGCCCGTGACCTTCGTGTACGGGGACATCGAGGCCGCTCGCGGCGATGTCGTCGCGGCCGAGCCGAACAGCCGCCTGTCGCTCGCGATCGAGGGCGGCCACGGTCCCGCCACCATCGTGACCTGGGAGCTGCGGCCCGCGGCGGGCGGGACCGTCGTCCGCCTCTACGTGGACGAGCCGGGCGACGAGGACGCGGCCGAGCGCCAAGAGGTCGAGGACACGTGGCTGGCCTCGCTGGCCGACCTCCAGGGGATCCTGGCAGCGGGCGTCCCGACCTGACACCCTCTGCGCGTGCCCTACGCAGCCCACAAGGTCGTCCTCGAAAGCGTCAGTGACGCCTCCGGCCTCACCGCTCTGATCGAGGACGGGACGATCCCGGCCGACGGCGTGGTGGCCGTCGTCGGCAAGACCGAGGGCAACGGCGGGGTCAACGACTTCACCCGCATCCTGGCCGACCAGGCGTTCCGGGCCACCCTGATCGACCACGGGAGCCGCAGCCCGGCCGAGGTGGGCGAGATCCCCATGGTGTGGTCGGGAGGGACCGACGGGGTGCTCACGCCCCACGCCACCGTGTTCGCCCGCGTCGACGGCCCGCCCGAGCCCGACGCCGAGCCCCGCCTCACGGTCGGCGTGGCCATGAGCGACGTGATCCTGCCCGAGCACATCGGCCGGCCGGAGATGGTGGCCACCGTGGCCGAGGGCGTGCGGCGGGCCATGGCCGGCGCCGGCATCGAGGACCCGGCCGAGGTCCACTACGTCCAGACCAAGACGCCGCTGCTCACCATGGCCACCATCGAGCAGGCCCGGGCCCGGGGCCGGGACACGGTCACCGACGAGCCGCTGGAGTCCATGAACCTGTCCAACGGCACGACCGCGCTGGGCATCGCCGTGGCCCTGGGCGAGATCGCCACCCCGAGCGCGGAGCAGATCGGCCACGACCTGTCGCTCTACTCCAGCGTGGCCTCGTGCTCGTCGGGCGTGGAGCTGGACCGGGCGCAGATCGTGGTCGTCGGCAACGCCCCGGGGATCGGCGGCCGCTACCGCATCGGCCACGCGGTCATGCGGGACGCGCTCGACGCCGAGGGCGTGTACGCCGCGATCCGCTCCGCCGGGCTCGACTTGCCCGAACGCCCGGTCGCCGCCGACCTCGACGGCCGGCTGGTCAACGTGTTCCTCAAGTGCGAGGCCGACCCCACCGCCCGCCTGCGGGGGCGCCGCCAGGTGGCGCTGGACGACTCCGACGTCCACCACCACCGCCACATCAAGGGCGCCGTCGGCGGGGTGGTGGCGGCCGCGGTCGGGGACCCCGCGGTGTTCGTGTCGGTGGCCGCCCTCCACCAGGGACCGTCCGGCGGCGGCCCGGTAGCCGCGGTCGTGGACGTCGGGCCCGCCTAACATCCCGTTCTTGGAACACAGGGAGCCGACACCGACCGCCGCCAGCGTGCTGGTGCACGACGTCCTGGCCGGACCGGTGCGGCGTGCCACCGTGGTGGCTGCAGGCCCGGCCGCCACGTACCTGGTCGCAGGCGACGACCTGGTAGCCGTGATTGCCCGGGGCGGCGTGCGCCTGCCGTGCGCGGTGGTGCTGGCCGGCGACGACCCGCCCCCGACGGGCGACGACCTGGCGCTCGGCGACGGCAGCGTCTGGGCCGGCAGCCGGCGGGTGGCGACTGTGCGGCGCTGGTTCGACCCGCGGGTGCGCCTGACCGCCGTCGATCCCGATGCCTTCGCCCGGCTGGCCGATCGGCTGGCGGCGCGGGTCCACGCCCGGCCCGCTCCGGACCCGGCGGTCCCCGCCGCCGCCGTCGCGGCGCTGGCGACCGACCCCGTCGGGGCGGTGGCCGGCCTGGTGGGCCGGGGCGGGGGCCTGACCCCGGCGGGCGACGACCTGCTGGCCGGCTGCCTCGCCGCCCTGCGGGCGCGCCGGGCGCGGGCGGCCGAAGGCCTGGGCCGGGCGGTGCGCAGCCGGGCGCCGGGACGGACCAGCCGGCTGTCGGCGGCGCTGCTGGCCGCGGCCGACCAGGGCGCGGTGGTCCCGGAGGCCGCCGCCGTCCTGCGGGACGAGCCGGGAGCCACCGACCGGCTCCTGCGCCTCGGTCACACCAGCGGCTGGTACCTCGCCGCGGGGCTGGCGGTGGGGTGCGCGGCATGAGCGAGCTCGTGCGGGTGGAGCAGGGCCGCTACCACGACTCCGTGACCCTGATGCGGGCCAGCGCCGCCGCCTCCGCCGAGCCCGGCGTCGAGGCGGTCATCGCGGCCATGGCCACGCCGCTCAACCAGGACCTGCTGCGCGAGGCCGGCTTCCCGCCGCCCGTCGCCGGGCCCGACGACCTCGTCGTGGCGGTCAGGGCGGTCGACGAGGCCGCGGTCGACGCCGCCCTCGCCGCCGTTGAGCGGGTGCTGGCCGAGCGGCGCCGGACCTCGCCCGCCGGCGCGGCCCGTGTCCCGCCCCACACGGTCGAGGCGGCCGCGGCCGAGCGCCCCGACGCGGGCGTGGTGGTCGTGTCGGTCCCGGGGCCGCACGCCTACGTGGAGGCGGCTGCCGCCCTGCGGGCCGGCAAGCACGTGATGGTCTTCAGCGACGGCGTGGACCTCGACGCCGAGGTGGCCCTCAAGCGCGAGGGCGCGGCGCGGGGCCGGCTGGTCATGGGCCCGGACTGCGGGACGGTGATCCTCGGGGGTGTGGGCCTCGGCTTCGCCAACGTGGTGGTGCCGGGCCCGGTGGGTCTGGTGGCGGCCTCGGGGACCGGTGCCCAGCAGCTGTGCGCGCTGCTCGACGGCGCCGGGATCGGGGTGCGGCACGTGCTGGGCGTGGGCGGCCGTGACCTGTCTGCGCCGGTGGGCGGGATCTCCGCCCTGGCCGCCCTGGAGGCCCTCGACGCCGACCCGCAGGTCGAGGTCATCGCCGTGGTGTCCAAGCCCCCGGCTCCCGAGGTGGCCGAGGCGCTGGCGGCCGCGGCCGCAGGCTGCAGCACGCCGGTGGTGCTGGCCCCGGTCGGTCCCGGGTGCCCGACGCTCACCGACGCCGCCGCCGAGGTCGCCCGCACGCTGGGGCAGCCGTTCCCGGCGCCGGGGACCTGGGGGGTCGGGCCCGTCCCCCGCCCCGGCCCGCTGCTCGGCCTGTTCAGCGGAGGCACGAACTGCGTGGAAGCCCTCGCGGTGCTGGAGGACCGGATCGGCCCGGTGCGCTCCAACGTCCACCCCGACCCCGGCCGCCAGATCAGCCCCGGCGACGACCCCGAGGGCGCCCCCACCCTGCTGGACCTGGGCGACGACGAGCTGACGGCCGGGCGGCCGCATCCCATGATCGACCCGGCTCCGGTGGCCGAGCGGCTGGCTGCCGCCCGCGGTGGCGTCGTCCTGCTCGACGTGGTGCTGGGCCACGGCGCCCACCCCGATCCCGCGTCGGTGCTGGTGCCCGCGCTGGCGGAGACCGGAGCGGCCCCGGTCGTCACGCTGGTGGGCACGGCGGGCGACCCGCAGGGCCTCGGCCGCCAAGCCAGCGCGCTGACCGCCGCGGGCGCCGTCGTGCACCGCAGCCTGGCCCAGGCCGCCGGTGTCGCCGCCGGCCTGCTGGTCCAGTCCCGAGCGGAGGCGGGCTGAGCCATGGCGAGCCCTACCCCCCTCGCCGACCTGCTGGTCCCGCCCGAGGCGGTGATCACCGTGGGCGCCCCCACCTTCGACGAGGCCCTGGCCGCCCAGGGCATCGACACCGTGCCGGTGGACTGGCGCCCGCCCGCGGCGGCGTCGGCCGCGGCGGTGGCCGCGGTGACGGCCGATCCCCGGCTGGCGGACGCCAACCGCACCGCGGTCGACCGCATGGGCGCGGTGCGGCCCCAGCTGGTGGACATCCGTTCGGCGGCCGAGCTGGTCGGCATCGCCGGGCGCCAGCTGCTCCACGCCGGGCCCCCCATCGCCTGGGCCGACGCGTCGGGCCCGCTGCGGGGCGCGATCGTCGGCGCCTGCCTGTACGAGGGCTGGGTCGACAACCCCGAGGCGGCCGAGAAGCTGGCGGCGTCCGGCGGGATCGAGCTGTGGCCGTGCCACGACCGCCGCGCCGTGGGGCCGATGGCCGGGGTCGTCAGCCCGTCCATGCCCATGTGGGTCCTCGAGGACGGCGACCGGCGCGCCTACAGCACGCTCAACGAGGGTCTGGGCAAGGTGCTGCGCTACGGGGCGTTCGGCGAGGACATCACCGAGCGCCTCCTGTGGATGGAGCTGGTGCTCGGCCCCTGCCTGGCCGAGGCCCTGCAGCGCCACGGTCCCGTCGACGCCGGCGCCCTGATCACCTCGATGGTGTCCATGGGCGACGAGGGCCACAACCGGAACCGGGCGGGCACGTCCCTGCTGGTGCGGGCGCTGGCGCCCGACCTGGTGCGGACCATCGAGGTGGGCCGGCGCCGGGCCGACGACGTGGCCGACGTGCTCTCGTTCATGGACGCCAACGACCACTTCCTGCTCAACGTGGTCATGGCCGCGGGGAAGCTGGCGGCCGACGCCGGCGCGGGTGTGCCCGGGTCGAGCGTGGTCGTGGCCATGGCCCGCAACGGCACCGAGTTCGGCATCCGGGTCTCGGGCACCGGCGACCGCTGGTTCACCGGCCCCGCCGCGGTGCCCGAGGGCCTCTTCCTCGGCGGCTTCGGACCGGGCGACGCCAACCCCGACATCGGCGACTCGGCGATCACCGAGACCGTCGGGCTCGGCGGGTTCGCCATGGCCGGAGCGCCCGCCATCGTCGGCCTGGTCGGCGGCGAGGTGGACGACGCCCGCACCTGGACCGAGCTGATGTACCAGCTCACCGTGTCCGAGCACCCGACCTGGACGCTGCCGGTCCTCGGCTTCCGGGGCGTGCCGTTCGGGATCGACGTGCTGGCGGTGGTCCGCACCGGCATCGCCCCGATCATCAACACGGGCATGGCCGGCCGGGTGGCGGGGACCGGGCAGGTGGGCGCCGGGCTGGTCCGCCCCCCGCTGGAGTGCTTCACCGCTGCGCTGGACGCCCTCGCCGGGGAGGTGCCGTGAAGCCGCCGCCGTTCACCTACCACCGGCCGGCGGACGTGGCCACGGCCGCCCGCATGCTGGCCGAGCTGGGCGACGGGGCCAAGGTGCTGGCCGGCGGCCAGAGCCTGGTCCCGCTGATGAACTTCCGCCTGGCCGCCCCCGACCACCTGGTGGACGTGAACCACCTGGGCCTCGACACGATCACGATGGACGACGGCGAGATGGTGGTGGGCGCCACCGTCCGCCACGCCC
>DATBGF010000131.1:0-3622 GCA_036558145.1 Acidimicrobiales bacterium | reverse complement strand
CGTGCGCCGCGGCCGCCGGCCCCGCCACCCCGGCGGACACGGACGCGGCCGCGGGGGCGGCGGCGGAGGACGGCGAGGAACTGTCCGACCTGGACCTGGAAGCACTGGTCGACCTGGCACTGGACGAGAAGAGGTAGAAGCGATGACCGACTCCGCACAACGCACGGCGGAGGGCGCGGAGCGGGTCCAGCGGGCGCTCCGCACCCTGCTGGAGGAACGCGACCGGCTGCGGCGGGAGAACGACGCCCTCAGGGCCGGCCGCGGCGAGCCGATCGCCGTGGTGGCCATGGCCTGCCGCTACCCCGGCGGCGTCAGCACGCCCGAACAGCTGTGGGACGTGGTCCGCGAGGGCCGCGACGTCGTCGGCGACTTCCCCGCCGACCGCGGCTGGCGCGACGTCTACGACCCCGACCCCGACACCCCCGGCCACGCCTACACCCGCCAGGGCGGCTTCCTGAGCGACGTGGCGGGCTGGGACGCGGAGTTCTTCGGCACCAGCCCGCGCGAGGCGCTGGCCGTCGACCCGCACCACCGGCTGCTGCTGGAGACGTCGTGGGAGGCCTTCGAACGGGCCGGCATCGTGCCCGCCGACGTCCGCGGCAGCGAGGTCGGCGTCTTCACCGGGGTGAGCTCCTCGGAGTACGGCTGGCGCTTTTTGGAGGGCGGCCAGAAGGACCTGGAGGGCTACCTCCTCTACGGCAGCGCGCTGAGCGTCGCCTCCGGCCGGGTCGCCTACGAACTGGGCCTGACCGGGCCGGCCGTATCGGTGGACACCGCCTGCTCCTCCTCCCTGGTGGCCCTGCACCTGGCGGTGCAGTCGCTGCGCGCGGGGGAGTCCTCCCTGGCGCTGGCGGGCGGGGCGCTGGTGATGGCGACGCCCGCGATGTTCGTGGAGTTCTCCCGGCAGGCGGCCCTCTCGCCCGACGGCCGCTGCAAGGCCTTCGCCGACGGCGCGAACGGCACCGGCTGGGCCGAGGGGGTGGGCGTGCTGCTGCTGGAACGGCTCTGCGACGCCCGCCGCAACAACCACCCGGTCCTGGCCGTCGTGCGCGGCAGCGCCGTCAACCAGGACGGCGCCAGCAACGGGCTGACCGCCCCCAACGGCCGCGCCCAGGAGAAGGTGATCCGCAAGGCGCTGGCGGATGCGGGCGTCGCGCCCGCCGAGGTCGACCTGCTGGAGGCGCACGGCACCGGCACCGTGCTGGGCGACCCCATCGAGGCGGGCGCCCTGCTGGCCACCTACGGCCAGGACCGGCCCGCCGACCGGCCGCTGTGGCTGGGCTCGCTGAAGTCGAACCTGGGCCACGCCCAGGCCGCCGCCGGCGTCGGCGGCATCATCAAGGCGGTGATGGCCATGCGCCACGGCCACCTGCCCAAGACCCTGCACGTGGAGGCGCCCTCGCACCACGTGGACTGGCCCTCCGGCCGCATCGAACTCCTCACCCGGGGCCGCGAATGGACCCCCGGGACCGGCCCGCGCCGGGCCGGGGTGTCCTCCTTCGGCGTCAGCGGCACCAACGCCCACGTCATCCTCGAACAAGCCCCCCAGAACCAGAACCAGGAGCCGGTCCAGGAGCCGGTCCAGGACCAGGAGCCGGGGGAGTCGGGGGAGCGGCCGGGTGCGGGCGTGGTCGGCGGGCTGGTGCCGTGGGTGGTGTCCGGCCGCACCGCCCAGGCCCTGCGCCAGCAGGCGGCCCGGCTGCACGACTTCGCCGCCGCCGACGCGCACCTGGACCTCGCCGCCACCGGCTTCTCGCTGGCCGCCACCCGCACCCGCTTCGAGCACCGCGCCGTGGTCCTGGGCCGCGACCGCGGTGAACTCCTCGCCGGCCTCGCCTCGTTGGGCGCCGGCGGCGAGTCCGCCGCCGTGGTGAGCGGCACGGCCGGCCCGCTGGGCCGCGTCGCCTTCATGTTCCCCGGCCAGGGCTCGCAGTGGGCCGGCATGGGCCGCGAACTGTACGCGGCCTTCCCGGTCTTCGCGCAGAGCATCGACGCGTGCGCGCACGCGCTGGCCGAGTGGGTCGACTGGTCGCTGCTGGACGTGATCCGCGGCGTGGAGGGCGCCCCCACCTACGACCGGGTGGACGTCGTACAGCCCGCCCTGTTCTCGGTGATGGTGTCCCTGGCCGCGCTGTGGCGCTCCTGGGGCGTGGAGCCGGCCGCGGTGATCGGCCACAGCCAGGGCGAGATCGCCGCCGCCCACGTGTGCGGGGCGCTGTCGCTGCGGGACGCCACCAAGGTCGTGGCGCTGCGCAGCAAGGCACTGGTGGACCTGGACGGGCACGGCGGGATGGCGTCGGTGGCGCTGTCCGAGCAGGCCGTCGAGGACTACCTGGCCCGCTCCGGCGACCGGGTGAGCGTGGCCGTGGTCAACGGGCCGCGCTCGGTGGTGGTCTCCGGCGAGCCGGACGCCCTGGACGCGTTCGTCGCGACGATGAACGCCGACGGCGTCCAGGCCCGCCGGATCAAGGTCGACTACGCCTCCCACTCCCACTACGTGACCCGGGTCCGCGACGACGTCGTCGGCCCCCTCGCCGGCATCGGCCCGCGCACCTCGCAACTGCCGTTCTACTCGACCCTGTACGGCGAGGTCATCGACACCGCACGGCTGGACGCCGGCTACTGGTACGACAACCTGCGCCAGAAGGTCCGCTTCGAGACGTCCGCCAGGCACCTGGCCGCCGACGGCTTCGGGGTGTTCGTGGAGATGAGCCCGCACCCGGTGCTGACCGTGCCGGTGCAGGACATCGTCGAGGACCTCGACCAGGCGCTGGTGCTGTCCTCCTCGCGGCGCGGCCGCGGCGAGGTCGAGGCGGTGCTCACCTCGCTGGCCGCCCTGCACACCGCCGGCGGGCCGGCCGACCTCGGCGCCCTGTTCACCACCCGCCGGGTGGTGGACCTGCCCACCTACGCCTTCCAGCGCCGCCGCTACTGGCTCAGCTCCGCCCCCGCCCCCACCGCCGCCGCGGTCGCGGAGCCGGCGCTCGAGGAACCGGCCGGCGCCGATGCGCTCGTGCCGCTGTCCGAACGGGTCGGCGCGCTGGCCCCCGACGACGCACGGGCCCTGGTCCTGGACCACGTCCTGGAACGGGTGGCCGTCGTCCTCGGGCATCCCTCGAGCGCGTCCATCGACCCCGACGGCGAGTTCATGAAGATCGGCTTCGACTCGATGCTCTCCTCGGAACTGAGCAAACGCCTGACCGCGTCGACCGGCCACAAACTCCGGGCCAACCTGGTGCTGCGCCATCCCTCGCCGCGGCAGGTCGCGGGCCATCTGGTGTCCCTGATGACCCCGGCCGACACGCCCTGAGCGCCCGCGCGCACCCCGCCGCGAACCGGGTTCCGGCGCGGCGGGAATGTCCCGCCGGCGGGACGGTGCAAGCCCCGACAGGGCCTGTCCCGCCGGGAGGCGACTTGTCTTGAACGGCTGATCCGTCCCCCCGGACGATGAGGGGGTGATGCGTGACCTTCCTCCGGTGTTTTGGCCTGTTTCCTCGAGGGGTTGATCTGTGTGCCTTCGTTCGGTGCGTCGTCTGCGCACAAAGGCATGTGGCGGGCGCAGGAAATGGCTCCCGACACACCGAACCATGCGCTGACCATGTGGGATGTGGCCGGTGACCTG
>DATBGF010000130.1:0-1974 GCA_036558145.1 Acidimicrobiales bacterium | reverse complement strand
GTCGGGTCGAAGCCCTTGCCCCGGTCCCGCACGAAGGCCTCCACCCGGTCGCCGGTCACCTCGGCGTACACCGAGACCTCGGGGCTGCCGCTGTGCTTCGCGGCGTTGACGACCGCCTCCCGGGCCGCCTTGACCAGGGCCTCGACCCCGGGATCGAGCGGGCAGTCGCCCACCACGACGACGTCGACCTCGATCCCGTGGTGGTCGGCCTCGACCTCGTCGGCCAGGCGGTCGAGCGCGCCCGCCAGCGTGGCCGGGGCGCCGTCGTCGCCGGCCGGGCGGCGGTCGTCGTAGAGCCACGCCCGCAGCTCGCGCTCCTGGCGCCGGGCCAGGCTGCGGGCCTCCTGGGGGCTGTCGGCGTGACGCTGGATCAGCGCCAGCGTCTGCAGCACCGAGTCGTGGAGGTGCGCGGCCATGTCGGCCCGCTCCTCGCTGCGGATGCGCTCACGCCGCTCCCGGCCCAGCTGGGTCGCCAGCCGGGCGATCCACGGCCCCAGCAGCAGCGCCCCGCCCAGGACCGTGGCCAGCACGGAGACCCCGATGACGCCGAGCGACGCCAGGGCGCCGTTGCTGGCCAGGAACGTGCCCAGCCCCACCACCAGCAGGCCGGCACCGGCCAGGACGCGCAGCCACGGCACCCACCCGGCCCGCAGCGCGGCGGCCGGGTTGCCCGGCAGGCGGCCGGTCAGCGCCCGCCAGCCGGTGTGCTCGCCGTCGCCCGCCCGGGCCAGGGCCAGGCCGATGCCCAGCCCGGCGATGGCGGCCGGCCACACCAGCGTGTCGGGGAAGAACGGTGCCGACCAGCGCACCAGGAGCAGCATCCCGAAGGTGATGCAGCCCACGCCGAGGGCCAGCTCACCGGCCCGCTCCCGGGCGCCCTCGGCGTCGGGGGCGGCCCCGTCCGCCGGCAGCTCGGCGGGCAGCAGCAGCCAGGCCACCACGTAGGCGACCACGCCGACGCCGTTGGCCAGCGAGAGGATGACGGTCGCCACCCGCACCACCAGCGGGTCGACGCCGATCCAGCGGGCGACGCCCGCGCACACGCCCGCGACGAGGCGGTCGTCGCGGTCACGGGCCAGGCCGGCGGGGAGGCCGGCGAGCGGAGGTCGGCGGGCGGCGGTCATGAGCTCACCCCCATGATGCAGCCCCCGGCCCCGAACCGCCTCGGGGGACGCCTCAGGGGCATCCCTGATGGTCGCCGGAGACTGCCACCCGCATCATGGCCGCATGAGCGAATCTCCCCCACGGCCGCCACGGATCAACATCGGCGGCCGCCACCTGGTGCGCGAGCCCGAGGACCGCATGGTCGGCGGCGTGTGCAGCGGCGTGGCCGACGCCCTCGGCGTGGACGTGACCCTGGTGCGGGTGCTCACGGTCGTGCTGGCCATCGTCACGCCGTGGACGCTCGTCGCCTACCTGATCGCCCTGTTCGTGCTGCCCGAGCGCCGGCCCGACGAGCCCCGCGAGCGTTCGGAGGCGGCCGGACCGCTGGCCCATGCCCCGGTCCCGGTCCTGGTGGCGGCGGTGGTGGTGGGGGTCCTCGTGCTGGGAGACGCCTGGTGGCTCCATCCCGTGCCCGCGGCGCTGGTCCTGGTGGGCATCGGCGTCTGGCTCGTCACCCGTGGTCGTGTCCCCGAAACGCAACATTTCGTCGCAGAGGGTGCTCATAGCACTACTATCCCTACGGACGTAGTGGAGCCGCCACTGTCCGACGTAACAGCTGAGTACGACGGCACCGGGTGGCCAGACGAGCCCTCTCCCCCGGGTTCGAACTGGTCGCCCGGGGCCCCGTCCCCGGACGCCACGATCGAGGACGCCACCGCGCCGGACTGGTACACCGCGCCGATGGCGACGACCGCAAAGCCGGCCCCGCCGCCACCCGCCCCCGCGTTCGCCCCCATCGTCACGGCCATCCTGCTGGTCGGGGGCGGGACCCTGTGGCTGCTGGACTCGCTGGGCGCGGTCGATGTCGGC
>DATBGF010000129.1:0-2395 GCA_036558145.1 Acidimicrobiales bacterium | reverse complement strand
GTGGATGAGCTGCTGCGCGAGCGCCCCGGCGACATCCTCGTGTTCCTCTCCGGCGAGCGGGAGATCCGCGACACGGCCACGGCCCTGGGCGAGGCCCGGCTGGCGGGCACCGAGATCCTCCCGCTCTACGCCCGGCTGTCGGCGGCCGAGCAGCAGCGGGCCTTCCGGCCCCACCAGGCCCGGCGCATCGTCCTGGCCACCAACGTGGCCGAGACCTCGATCACCGTGCCCGGCGTGCGCTACGTGGTCGACCCGGGCACCGCCCGCATCTCCCGCTACAGCCGCCGCACCAAGGTCCAGCGCCTGCCCATCGAGCCGGTGAGCCAGGCGTCGGCCGACCAGCGGGCCGGGCGCTGCGGCCGGGTGGCGCCCGGCATCTGCATCCGCCTCTACGACGAGGACGACTACCTCGGGAGATCCGGCTTCACCGAGCCGGAGATCCTGCGCACCAACCTCGCCTCGGTCATCCTGCGCATGGCGGCGCTGGGCCTCGGCGAGGTGGAGTCGTTCCCGTTCGTGGACCCGCCCGACGCCCACGCCATCCGCGACGCGGTGGCCCTGCTGGGCGAGCTGGGGGCCATGGAGGACGGCCGCACGCTGACGCCGCTGGGCCGGCGCCTGGCCCGGCTCCCGATCGATCCCCGCTTCGGCCGCATGATCCTGGAGGCCGACGCCAACGGCTGCGTGCGCGAGGTGCTGATCATCGCCGCGGCCCTGTCGATCCAGGACGTGCGGGAGCGGCCGACCGGTCAGGAGGCCGAGGCCAACGAGCTCCACGCCCGCTTCGCCGACCCCGACTCGGACTTCATGGCGGTCCTCAACCTCTGGCACTACCTGGAGACCGAGCAGCGGGCCCGCTCGTCCAGCGCGTTCCGGCGGATGTGCCGGGCCGAGCACCTCCACCACGTACGGGTGCGGGAGTGGCAGGACCTCGTGCGCCAGCTGCGGGACGTGGCCGCCGAGATCGGCATCCGCCGCACCCGCCAGGCCGCCACCCCCGAGGCGGTGCACCGGGCGTTGCTGGCGGGGCTGCTCTCCCACGTCGGGATGTACGACCCCTCCACCCGCGAGCACATCGGGGCCCGCCAGGCCCGCTTCCTGGTGGCGCCGGGCTCGTCCCTGCACCGGCGGCCCGCCGCCTGGGTCATGGCCGGCGAGCTGGTGGAGACCAGCCGGCTGTGGGCCCGCATGGTGGCCCGCATCGACCCGTCGTGGGTCGAGCCGCTGGCCGGCCACCTGGTCCGCCGCAGCTACAGCGAGGCGTGGTGGGATCCCAAGCGGGCCTCGGCCGTCACCAGCGAGCGGGTCACGCTCTACGGCCTGCCCATCGTGGACGGGCGCCGGGTGCAGGTGTCCCGGGTGGACCCGGAGCTGGCCCGGCGCATGTTCATCGAGCACGCCCTGGTGGACGGCGAGTGGAGCACGCAGCACCGCTTCGCGGCGGACAACGCCCGGCTCGTCGAAGAGGTGCGCGACCTGGAGGACCGGGCCCGCCGCCGCGACCTGCTGGTCGGCGACGAGCGGTTGGTCGCCTTCTTCGACGAGCGCGTCGGCCCGGACGTGACCTCGGGGCGCGAGTTCGACCGCTGGTGGTCCCGGGCCCGGCGGCGCCGGCCCGACCTGCTCACCTTCACCCGCGACGACCTGCTGACCGAGCCGGACCCGGTGGAGGCCGACGCCTTCCCCACGTCGTGGCCCCAGGGCGGGCGGGACTTCGACGTGTCCTACACCTTCGGCCCCGGGGCGGACGACGACGGCGTGACCGTCCACATCCCCCTGGCCGTGCTCAACCAGGTGAGCCCGGACGGCTTCGACTGGCAGGTCCCGGGCCACCGCCTCGACCTGGTCACCGCGCTCGTGCGGTCGCTCCCCAAGGCGGTGCGCCGCCATCTGGTCCCCGCGCCCGACCGGGCCCGCGAGGCGCTGGCCGGCATCGGGCCCGGCGACGGCCCGCTGCTCGACGTGCTCGCCCGCCGCCTCGCCTCGCTGGCCGGCGAGCCGGTGGCGGCGTCCGACTTCGAGCTGGACCGGGTGCCGGCCCACCTGCTCGTGCGCTTCCGCATCGAGGACGGCGACGGCCGCGAGGTGGCCGCCGGGCGCGACCTCGGTGACCTGGCCCGGCGGCTCGGCTCGCAGGTGCGGGCGGCGGTGGCGGACGCGACCCCCGGCATCGAGCGCCGCGGCCTGCACACCTGGGACATCGCCACGCTGCCGCGGGTGGTGGACACGACCTCCGGCGGCCAGCCGGTGCGGGGCTACCCCGCGCTGGTCGACGAGGGCGAGACCGCGGGTGTGCGCGTCCTGGCCTCGGAGGCCGACCAGGCCCGGGCCATGGCCGCCGGCACCCGCCGGCTGCTGCTCCTGGCCGTGCCCGCGGCCCGCCGGGAGGCGGAGC
>DATBGF010000128.1:0-5686 GCA_036558145.1 Acidimicrobiales bacterium | reverse complement strand
TTCGACCACCCCGCGCTGCACCGCCAGTACCGGGGCGCTCGGACCGACGGCACCTATGACCACAACTACAACTGGTTCGACCCCACCCAGATCTGCCCGGCCGGAACGCCCTGCGACAACAACGGCCACGGCACCCACACGATGGGCACGATGGTGGGCGACGACGGTACGCCGGGCGAGAACCGCATCGGCGTGGCGCCCGCGGCCCGCTGGCTCGCGGCCAAGGGCTGCGAGAGCAACAACTGCTCGGACAGCGCTCTGCTGGCGGCGGCGCAATGGATGCTGGCCCCCACCGACCTGGCCGGTCAGAACCCTCGGCCCGACCTGCGGCCGCAGGTGGTCAACAACTCGTGGGGCGGCACCGGCGGCGATCTGTGGTTCCAGGACATCGTGCGGTCCTGGACGGCATCGGGCATCTTCGGCCAGTTCTCGGTGGGCAACTCCGGGCCGGGCTGTGGCTCCGCCGGCTCGCCCGGCGACTACCCCGACGCCTACTCGACCGGAGCCTTCGGCATCGACGGGGCGATCGCCTCGTTCTCGAGCCGGGGCGCGTCGAGATTGGGTGGCGGGTCCAAGCCCGACATCGCGGCCCCCGGCGTGGCGGTGCGCAGCTCGATCCCGGGCAACGGGTACGTGGCGTTCAACGGCACATCGATGGCTGCGCCCCACGTGGCCGGCACGGTGGCGCTGATGTGGTCGGCGAACCCCCTCCTGCGGGGCAACGTCGCCGCCACGCGCTACCTGCTCGACCGGAGCGCAATCGACGTGGACGACACCAGCTGCGGCGGGACGCCCGCCGACAACAACGTGTGGGGCGAGGGCAAGCTCGACGCGCTCGGCGCGGTCACCCTGGCGATCACGCGGGGGTCGTTCGGGCCGCCGCACATCACGGTCACCCGTCCGGCCGCGGAGGGCCTCTACAAGCTGAACGAGGTCGTGCCGGCCGACTACAGCTGCAGCGACACCAGCGACCCGGCTCCGACGTGCAGCGGCGACGTGCCGTCCGGGACGCCCCTCGACACGTCGACCCCGGGCTTCCACTTCTTCACCATCACATCCCGCAACCGGTTCGGCGTGTTCAGCATGGCCCAGGTGCGCTACCAGGTGCTGGGCTGCAACGGCAAGGCCCCGACCATCGTGGGCGGTCCCGGCGACGACGCCCTCACCGGCACCGCGGGCCCCGACGTGATCGTCGACCTGGGCGGGACCGACAGCGTGCGGTCCCGGGGCGGCGACGACACCATCTGCCTCGGTGGCGGCGACGACACGGTCGATGCAGGCGACGGGGCGGACTGGATCGACGCAGGGGCCGGTGCCAACGTCGTCGACGCCGGCAACGGCAACAACACCGTGACCACCGGGTCGGGCGACGACGCGGTCGTCACCGGTTCAGGCGCCGACACCATCACCACCGGGGACGGCGACGACTACATCGAGTCCGGCTCCGGAGCCGACCGGGTGCAGGCCATGGGCGGCGCGGACGACATCGCCACCGGCGACGGCGACGACGCCGTCGACGCCGGCGACGGCCGGGACACGCTCAACCTGGGCGGCGGCAACGACGCGGCCGCCACGGCCCTCGGTCCCGACGTGGTCGACGGGGGAGCGGGCAGCGGCGACTCCTGCCCACCGGGCACCACCCCGGCCCGGGCCGTCCGCTGCGAGGCGTGAGCCCGAGCCCGCAGCCCGACTGGGCGGGAGCCCCCGGGACCGGCGTCCCGGGGGCTCCCGCTCGTCCCGTGGCAGCGGGCGACCCGACACACATTGCGTGACGCTCGCGACTAGAGAGCGCGCTCGCGTGGTACTCCCCTCATAGCCCGGTTCGCGCGCCACCTCGCGCGGGTCGACGTGGGAAGGGGGACCCATGGGCCTGGATCGCCGACCGTTCGCCATCAGCCGCCGACGGTTCCTGGGGGGTGTGGCCATCGGGGCGGTTGCGCCCCGGTTCCTGGCCGCCTGCGGTGGGGACGAGGAGGCCTCGTCGCCCACGACCGCCGCGCCCGAGGACGTGGGGGCGCCGCAGACGACGATCCTGGAGCAGCCCGCGTCGGCCCTGTCGGGCGACCTCCGCATCCTCATGTGGAGCCACTTCGTGCCGAGCCACGACGAGTGGTTCGACTCCTTCGCCCGCGACTGGGGCCAGGAGGTGGGCGTCAACGTCAGCGTCGACCACATCAACACCGCCGACGTCCCGGGCCAGATCACGTCCCAGATCGCCGCCGGCTCCGGCCACGACCTCATCCAGCACATCGCGGCCATCCCGCAGTTCGAGCCCAGCGTGATCGACATGAAGGACGTGGTCAGCGAGGCCGAGAGCCGCTACGGCGACATGCTCGAGGTCTGCAAGCAGTCGAGCTACAACCCCAACACCGACAAGTACTTCGCCTACGCGCCCGGGTGGGCGCCCGACCCCGGCAACTACCGCCGCTCGCTGTGGGAGGCGGTCGGGCTGCCGGACGGCCCGTCCAGCTACGACGAGCTGCTCGACGGCGGCAAGCAGATCCGCAGCGACCAGGGGATCCAGCTCGGCATAGGCATGTCCCAGGAGATCGACTCCAACATGGCCGGCCTGGCGATGATCTGGTCCTTCGGCGGCTCGGTCCAGGACGAGGACCAGAACGTGGCGATCAACTCGGACGCGACCGTGGCCGCGGTGGAGTACATGGCCAAGCTGTTCGGCGGGGCCATGACCGACGAGGTGTTCGCCTGGAACGCGGCGTCCAACAACCAGGGCATGGCGACCGGGTCGCTGTCGTACATCCTCAACTCGATCTCCGCCTACCGCACGGCCCAGGAGCAGAACCCGGTGGTGGCCGACGACATCTTCTTCGTGCCCGCCCTGAAGGGGCCGGAGACCGCGCTGGCCGCCCAGCACGTCCTCTACAACTGGATCGTCCCCGGCTTCGCCAGCAACCCCGACGCGGCCCAGGAGTTCCTGCTCCACTACACGGCCAACTTCGCGCAGGCCAGCTACAACTCGAAGCTCTACGACTTCCCGGCCTTCATCGATCGGGTCCCGAACCTCGACGCCTGGATGAAGGACGACCCGTTCGGCTCCAAGCCGACCGACAAGCTGGGCTTCCTGACCTACGACAAGGCCGTGGAGTGGACCACGAACATCGGCCACCCCGGGGCGACCAACCCCGCCATCGGCGAGGTGTTCGGCACCAACATCATCCCCAACATGATGGCCAAGGCCGCCCGGGGCGAGATGGACCCCGACGCCGCGGTGGCCGACGCCGAGCGCCAGATCAAGGCCATCTTCGAGCGCTGGCGGTCCCAGGGGCTGGTCGGGGGATCGAGCTGAGCCCGGCGCCGTGGCTGTCACCGTCGAGGCCGTCGGGCTCACCAAGTCCTTCGCCGGCGCCACGCGCCCGGCGGTCGACCACGTCGACCTGGCCAGCGAGGAGGGCGAGTACCTGGTCCTGCTGGGCCCGTCGGGGTGCGGCAAGACCACGCTGCTGAGGATGATCGCGGGGCTGGAGCAGCCCAGCGAGGGGGAGGTCCGCATCGGCGGCGACCTGGTCAACGGGTTGCCGCCCCGGGCCCGGCGGATCGCCATGGTGTTCCAGAGCTACGCCCTCTACCCGCACAAGACGGTCCGCCAGAACATCGAGTTCCCGCTCAAGGCCGAGAAGCTGCCGAAGCCCAAGCGCCGGGAGCGGGCCGAGTGGGCCGCCGGGCTGCTGGGCCTGGCGCCGCTGCTGGACCGGCGCCCCCGCCAGCTGTCCGGGGGCGAGCGGCAGCGGGTGGCGCTGGCGCGGGCCCTGGTGCGCCAGCCCAGCGTGTTCCTGCTCGACGAGCCGCTGTCCAACCTCGACGCCAAGCTGCGCGCCACCGCCCGCGACGACCTCAAGGACTTCCACGCTCAGGTCGGCACCACCACGATCTATGTCACCCACGACCAGGTGGAGGCCATGGGCATGGGCGACCGCATCGTGGTGATGCTGGACGGCCAGGTGCGCCAGGTCGGTCCGCCCCGGGAGGTGTACGAGCGCCCGGCCGACACGTTCGTGGCCACGTTCCTCGGCTCGCCGCCCATGAACCTTGTGCGGCGGGACGGTGCCCTCGTCGGCTTCCGGCCGGAGAAGGCGCTGCCGGCCGAGGCGCTGGGCGGCGCGCTGGACGGCCATCGGGGCTTCGACCTGGAGGTGCAGCGCATCGAGTACCTCTCGGGCGACCGCCACCTGCACGGCGTGGCCACCGGGCTGGGCGAGCCCACCCCGGTGATCGTGCGGCTGCCCGCCACCGTGCTGACGCCGGTCGAGACGGGCAGCACGCACAGCTTCGTCGTGCGCAAGGACGACCTCTGCTGGTTCGACCCCGACACCGAGCAGGCCGATGAGAGCCGGGCTGGCTGACCGCGACGGGCTGCTCGCCCGGCTCATGCTGCTGCCCGCGATCGCGTACATCCTGGCGCTGGTGGCGATCCCGTTCGTGCTGGCGATCGCCTACAGCTTCAGCGACGTGACCGCGGGCGACCCCAGCTACGACTTCGTGGGGCTGGAGAACTACCGGGCCAACTGGCGTGACCCGGTGTTCGGGCGGTCGCTGTGGAACACCTTCCTGTTCACGGCGGTGACCATGCTGCTGACCGTCGTGCTGGCCGAGATCCTGGCCCTGGTCCTGTCGGCCGACTTCAAGGGCAAGTGGGGCGTGCGCTTCCTCGTGCTGCTGCCCTGGACGACACCTGCGGCGCTGGGCGCCATCGCCTGGGTCTTCATGCTCGACTCGCTGCTGAGCCCCATCGACTGGATCCTGTGGCAGGTGGGGCTGCTGGAGCACGGCCGCCACATGGTCTGGCTCGGCAAGTCCCCGCTGGCCCAGCTGTCGGTGATCGGGGTCCAGGTGTGGCGGCTCGTGCCGCTGGCCGCCGTCATCATCCTGGCGGGCCACACCGCCATCCCCGACGACATCCACGACGCGGCCGCGGTCGACGGCGCCGGCTACTGGCGCCGGACGTGGGAGGTCACGCTGCCGCTCACGCTGCCGGTGATCGCGGTGGCGGTGCTGTTCGGCGCCATCATCACCTTCACCGACATGAGCCTGGTGCGGGTGCTGACCAACGGCGCCCCGGTCAACCAGACCCAGGTCCTGGCCAGCTGGGCCTACGTGAAGGGCATCGACGGCGGGAACCTGGCGCAGGGCGCGGCGGTGGCGGTGTTCCTGCTGCCGCTGCTGCTGGCCGCCACCATCGCCATCCTGCGGGTGGTGCGCCGCTGGGAGGTGACGTGAGCGACGCGACCGTGAGCGCCGTCCCGGTCGAGGAGCAGCGCCGACGCTTCCGGCGGCGCCACGTCGCCTCGCGGGTAGCGATCTACGCGGTGGCGATCACGGCCGCGCTGCTGGCGGCGTTCCCGTTCATCGTCGAGGGCATCATCACGTTCAAGCGCGACCAGGACCTCTACGCCCCGGGCAACAACCCGTTCGTCTACAACCTCGACCCGACCACCGAGCACCTGAACTACCTGTTCGGCTCGACGGGCTTCCTCACGTTCGTGGGGAACACGCTGGTGGTCGGCGCGTTCGTCGTGGCGATCACGCTGCTGCTCGCGTTGCCCGCGGCCTACAGCCTGGCCCGCCTCCCGATGCGCTGGAGCGGCGCCCTGGCCATCGCCATCTTCCTCGTCTACCTGATCCCGCCCTCGCTGCTGTTCGTGTCGTTCTCGCGGCTGGTGTCGACCCT
>DATBGF010000127.1:0-2438 GCA_036558145.1 Acidimicrobiales bacterium | reverse complement strand
TGCAGGTGGGCGCCGTTGACCGTGAGGTGCGCCACCTGCTGGGGCAGGCGCCAGTAGAGCCCGGCGAACGACGTGCGGCTCACCGTCTCCTCCCCCGCTCCGCCCGCCGGGCTCAGCGCCACCTCGAGGTCGAGGGCGAGGCCCCAGTCCTCGACGAGGCGCAGGTACTCCAGCGGCTCGGGGTCCTGGGCCGGGCCCGGCACCCGGCAGGCGGCCAGCGCGTCGAGCGGGGTGATCCAGGCCGCCAACGTGGTGGCGAACGACTTGCCGAGGAACGGTCCCAGCGGCTGGTACTCCCAGGCCTGGATGTCGCGGGCCGACCAGTCGTCGACCAGCGCCACGCCGAACACGTGCCCGGGCGCGTCCGCCACGCTCACCGGGCGGCCCGGCTCCGAGGCCCGGCCGATCACGAAGCCCACCTCCAGCTCGATGTCGAGGCGGGTGCTGGGCCCGAACACGATGTCCCCGGACGGGTCGCGGTGCTGGCCCGAGGGCCGGGGCACCGGGGTGCCCGACACGACGATCGTCCCGGCCCGGCCGTGGTACGCGACGGGCAGGTGGCGCCAGTTGGGCAGCAGCGGCTCGGCGTCCGGCCGGAACAGGCGGCCGAGGTTCGTGGCGTGCTCGATCGAGCTGTAGAAGTCCACGTAGTCGGGGACGGCCACCGGCAGGTGGGGCGTGGCGTCCTCCAGCGGCACCAGCGCCGGCTCCGCCACCACCCGCCCGGCGGCCGAGCACACCAGCTCGGTCACCGCCTCCCGCACCTGGCGCCAGGCGTCGGGCCCCGCGGCCAGGAACGGGTTGAGCCGGTCGGCGCCCAGCGCGGCGGCCCACGGCTCCAGCCCGGCCACCCCCACGGCCGCCAGCCGGGCCAGGTCGAGGACGTGATCGCCGATGCGGATCCCCACCCGGCGCTCGCCCCCACCCCCGGAGAACACGCCGTAGGGCAGGTGCTCGGCCGGGAACCCCGACCCGTCGGCCCCCGGCACCCATGAGCTCAGCATGGCCCTACAGCAGATCGCGGGCCGCGAGCGCGTGCAACGCCTGAGCCAGGGACGGGACGCTGACCGACGCCAGCAGCTCGCGGCAGCCGCTCACCAGCGGCAGCAGATCGGCGGCCCGGTCCTCGCCGGTGGCCAGCGCGGCCGCCACCTGGCTCGCCGGGCGCCGGGAGCGGGCCAGGCCGGACGCCGCCAGCAGGTTCACGAACCCGTGGCGGACGATGCCGTCGTCGTTGGTCCGGTACGGCTGGTCGAACCCGCCGCCCGCCTTCACCACCAGGCGCCGCGCCTCACAGCCCACCAGCAGCCGGGTCAGCCAGTCGATGCCGGCGGCCGGGGAGCCGCCCGGCCCGGCGCCGCGCACCTTGACCCCGTCGCCGGGCGCGACCGCGTCGAGCGCGCGGTCGAGGTCGGCGCCGGCGGCGATCTCGACGTAGCGCCGCACCCGGCCCGGCGGAGGCGGGACCCGGGCCGACTGGGGCGCCTCCACGTGGACGAGCCCGGGCGTGGCGTACACCGGGCGCCAGCCGCCGAACGTGTCGTAGCCCACCACCCCGACGGCCGGCGGCCGGGGCAGGCCGGAGGCGACGAGGGCATCGAGCTCGGCCAGGCGCGTGGCAGGGCACAGGAAGGGACCGACCACCCGCCCGTGAGGCCCCGCCAGCGCCTCGGCATGGTCACGGAGGGCGTCGGCCATCGGCCGGCTGCGCGGGGGGAACAGCTCCGCATCGTCGAAGAGGCGCTCGAGAACCGCGTGCAGGGGGCTGGGCAATCCGTTGCACCTCCGGAAAGCGGAGGTTAGTGTCCGCCTATCGGTGACATACCACAGCTGTGGCTTGTGTCACCGAATTGGAACAGACATTACCGAGGGGAAGCGGGGCGTGACGGTCCGCTCTGTCGCCGCACGGTCCGTGCATCCGCCCCCTCGGGGTTCGGAGCCGCCGTGGCCGAACAGTCGAAGACCGTGGACGCCGCTCTGACGTTGCTCAGCCTGCTGGCCGAGCACGACGACGAGCCGAGCGCCGCCTCCCTGGCCCGGGTCCTGGGCCTGTCCCGCACCGCCGTGGCCCGCATGCTGGCCACGCTGGAGGCCCACGGGCTGGCCCGGCGCACCGACCACGGCTGGGGCCCCGGCCTCGGCCTGCTGGCGCTGGCGGCCGGCATCGAGCCCCAGCTCCGGGCCCTGGCCCGGGGTGAGCTGGAAGCGCTGGCGACGCGCTTCGGCGAGACCGCCGTGCTCACCGTGCGCGACGGCGACGAGGCCGTGGCCGTCGACCAGGTGATCGGGGGCAACGGGGTGGTCCAGATCCACTACCGCACGGGCACCCGCCACCCGGTCGAGGTCGCGGCCAGCGGCCGGGCGCTGCTGGCCGAGAACGCGTCCGGCGCGGTGTTCTCCAGCGGAGAGCTGGAGCCGGGCGTCCGGGGCGTGGCCGC
>DATBGF010000126.1:0-13513 GCA_036558145.1 Acidimicrobiales bacterium | reverse complement strand
TCCACCGTGCGGCCGAGCCGGATGATGCTCACCCGGTCACACAGCGCCTCGACCTGGGCCAGGATGTGGCTGGAGAGCAGGACCGTCCGGTTCCCGCCGGCGGTGATCTCGCGCACGGTGTCCTGGAAGACGGTCTCCATCAGCGGGTCGAGCCCGGACGTCGGCTCGTCGAGGATCAGCAGCTCGGCGTCCGACGCCAGCGCCGACACGAGCGCGACCTTCTGGCGGTTGCCCTTGGAGTAGGTGCGGGCCTTCTTGCGGGGATCGAGGTCGAAGCGCTCGATCAGCTCCTCCCGCCGCCGGGGGTCGAGCCCGCCCCGGAGCCGCCCGAGCAGGTCGATCACCTCGCCGCCGGTCAGGTTGGGCCACAGGTTCACGTCGCCGGGCACGTAGGCGAGGTGCCGGTGCAGCTCGACGGCGTCCCGCCAGGGATCACCCCCCAGCAGGTGGACGTCGCCGGCGTCGGCCCGCAGCAACCCGAGCAGCACCCGGATGGTCGTGGATTTGCCGGCCCCGTTGGGCCCCAGGAAGCCGTGGATCTCGCCCGTGGCGACCTCCAGGTCGAGCCCGTCGAGCGCCCGGGTGTGCCCGAAGGTCTTCACGAGACCGGAGACGGCGATGGCGGCAGCGTCCATGCGCAAACGGTACGACCGCCCACCCCCGCCAGGGCCGATGCCCACCGCCCACCAGCGGCCCCGTCGATCCGCCCTCGCCCCGCGCCGCGGCGACGCCGTTGACGCCAGCGCCGGCGGATCCTGACCGACGGCGGGCTGGACGGCGAGCGCTGTGGGCGGGGCCGTTGACGCCAGCGCGGGCGCACCCCGCACGAAGGCGGGCTGGACGGCGAGCGCTGTGGGCGGGGCCGTTCACGCCAGCGCCGGCGCACCCCGCACGAAGGTGTCGAGGACGCCGTCGCCCACCCGGACCGGGCCCTGCGGCTTGGTCTCACCCGGGATGGTCTGGATCGCCTCCGCCTGCGCGGCGAGCGACGCGGCTTCCGCGAGCTTCGCCTCGCCCGTGGTCGGGTCGCCGCCAGCCCGGGCCGCCAGGCCGTCGAGCGTGGCCACGAGCGCCTGCCCCCACAGGGCGGTGGCGTCGAGCCACGGCCCACAGTCAGCCGCGAAGGCGGGATCGACCACGTGTGCACGGATCAGCGCGGGCGCGCCCGCCATGCGCTCGGCGTAGGGCCGCAATCCGGCGACCGCGCCGGCCCGGTCGCCGCTGCGCCACGTAGCGCGGAACCCGTCCAGCTGCGCAGCGAGCGCGGGGGCCTGCGGCTGGGACACGATGCCCGAGCGGGCGGACGTGGGCGCCAGGTTCTCGAGGTCGAAGAACGCCAGCAGCGCGTCCACGGTGGCGGCGTCGCCGCCGGCCAGGTCGTCCGCCGCCGCCCGCTGGGCCCGGGCCGGGTCGTAGGCCGCGTCGTTCCAGGCGAAGTCGGCCCCGCCGACCAGTTGGACCTTGCTGGCCGACGCCTGGTTCATCGGGTTGAGGACGACGCCGGTCACCTGGCCGGACAGGCCCGGCTCCCGCCGGGAGTACGGGGCGAGGATCAGCCGCCCGGTCGTGCGGGGGAAGTCGTTCACCGGCGTGTTGTCCCACACGAACACGGGCCGCCCGAACGCGGCGTCGGCGGCCTGGGCGTGGGCCACGGTGATCTGGTCGGGCACGACGTAGGCCCCGGTCCACATCACCTCGACGGCGGGGTCGAGCAGGGCGCGCAGCTGCTGGCGGTACTCGCTGTCGCGGGTGCCCCGGTACTCGGTCGGGACCATCTGCAGGGGCCGGGCCCCGTCATGGGTGGCGATGAAGTCGTGCTGGACCGCGTTGAGCAGGTCCGCCTGGGCCCGGGCAGCCGCCCCGGTGGACGGGGCGCCGTAGAGCGCGGCGTCGCCGGGGCAGTTCCAGCGGGTGTGGTCGATGTCGTCCAGCGCGACGGAGAACGACCGCACCCCGAGCGAGTACATGGCGTCGAGCTTGGCCACGAGCGCGGCCCGGTCGTCCGGGTCGCCGTAGCAGATGGACACCCCCGGCGAGACGGCGAAGGTGAAGCGGACGTGGTTGGCCTGCGCCTCCTCCACCAGCGCCGACAGCCCGGCCACCTGGTCCGCGGGGTAGGGCTCTCGCCAGCGGTCACGGTGGAAGGGGTCGTCCTTCGGGGCGTAGATGTAGGTGTTCAGCTTGAACCGGCCGTAGAACGCCAGCTGGTCGAGGCGCTCCGCCGGTGTCCACGGGCTGCCGTAGAACCCCTCGATCACCCCGCGGTGGGCCATGGCGGGCCTGTCGATCACGCCCACCCCGGCGACTACGCCGTCCCCAGCGAGCTGGCGCAGGGTCTGGGCCGCGTAGAACGTCCCGTCCGGCCCGGCTCCCGCCAGGACCACCCGGTCGTGCCCGTCGCTCTGGCGGAACGCGGCCAGCGCGTAGCCCTCGTCCCCGAGGTCGGCCGGCACCACCGCCAGCCCGACGTCCGCGAGAGTGGCCACCGTCTCGGGATCAGCGAGGGAGCCCACGGACACCGTCAGCCGCCGCCCCGAATCCCGCCCACCCCGATCGTCGGGCTGCCCGCGCGTCTCCGAGCCGGCCCCAGCGACCTGGACGTCGACATCGGACGCACCCGCCGCAGCGAGCGCCTCGCGGACCGCGGTGCGGGTGCCGTCGTCCACGCCATCGGCCAGCGTCACGGTGACGGCCGTGGGCACGGCCACGTCGTCACCCAGCCAGCGCATGTCCCGCGGCGTCGGCGTCACCACAGGCAGCGGCTCGCTCCGGGCTGACAGCACAGGTTCGGGCGGCGGCGCCGTGGTCGTCGTCACCGCCTCACGCTCCTTGGTGCTGCCGGCGGTCTCGCCGTCGCCCGAGCACCCGCCCGCGACGAGGACGGCCACCAACCCGCCCAGCGCCACGCGCCGCCCCGCGCCGGCCATGCGGCTGCGTGCGACAAACGGGACTCGGGCCACTGCACCTCCCCCTGCGCCGAGCGGCGCGGGCGGCCGCCCCTGCGACCGGGCTGTCGAGGGTACCTGCCCGGCTCAACGCTCCAGGTAGTCATGGTTTCAGCCCCCGGGACGCCGGGCGGCCGGGCTGTCGCCCGAGGGCCCAGGTCGTGGCTTCGCTGGCCATGGCCGGGTGGAAGCGCCAGCGGTTGAGCTGCCGCTCGGTGGCGGGGCCGTCCTCGCCGAGCTCGAGGAGGCTGAGGGCGAGCCGGCGGGCCCGGTCCTGCAGCATCTTGGCTATGGCGGTCGGCGCCTGGTCGACCCAGGCGACGTGATCCTCCTGGAGCCGGCGGGGCAGGCGGGCGACCTGCCGGCGGGAGAGGGGAGGGAGCATGCGGCGCACCGCCAGCTTGGTCGGGCCGCAGAACCGGGCCGTGCCGAACTGGCAGCAGCGGGCGATCGTGCGGGGGAAGGCCGCGGTGGCGGCCGGCCTGCGGCCCAGCCCGAGGGACAGCGCGCAGTCGGTCAGGTCGAGGTCGAACCCGGCGGGCTGGCCGTCGAGCCGGCTCACCAGGTGGCGCAGCAGCCACGTGGCACTGGGACCGAGGATGGGGAGCCAGAACTGCTCGACGTACAGGCTCCGCGGGTCGTAGCCGACCTGGTCGACCACGGGGTCGGACCAGGGCGCCACGTGAAGCGTGCGTTTGTTGAGGCTGATGTCGCAGAGCTGCATCCGGTGGATCTCCAACTGGCAAACGATGGTTCAGGTCGGGCCCGGCTAGAGGCCCGCCGTCGAGGTCCCTACGATGCTTCCCGGGTGATAGGTGCTGTGTCAAGTCATTAGGTGATGTTTTGGTCTCCACAAATATCTTTGCTGATCCCCCAAGGTAGATGTAGCCTGCTCACCCATGACCGACGGGATGAACGAGGCGGTGAACGACGACCTGAACGACGACGACGTGGGCGCGGTGCGCTCGTGGGTGGACGAGGCCGAACGTGTCGTCGTGCTCACCGGCGCGGGCATCAGCACCGACAGCGGCATCTCCGACTTCCGGGGGCCTCAGGGGCTGTGGACGCGCAACCCCGAGGCCGAGAAGCAGGCGACCCTTCAGCACTACATGTCCGATCCCGAGGTCCGGCGCCGGTCGTGGCAGTCGCGGCTCGACCATGCGGCGTGGACGGCCGAGCCCAACGCGGGACATCTGGCGCTCGTCGCGCTCGAGGCCCGGGGCAAGCTCGACACGCTCGTGACCCAGAACGTCGACGGGCTCCACCAGGCCGCGGGATCCGACCCCGCCGTCGTCGTCGAGGTGCACGGCACCATGCGCGAGGTCGTGTGCATGTCGTGCGGCGAGCGGGCGCCCATGCAGCGGGCGCTCGACCGGGTGAGAGCGGGGGAGGAGGACCCCGCCTGTCGCACCTGCGGGGGCATCCTCAAGTCGGCGACCATCAGCTTCGGCCAGAACCTGGTCCCGGACGACCTACAGCGGGCGGGCGACGCGGCCCGGCGCTGCGACCTGCTGCTGGCGATCGGGTCGACGCTGTCGGTGTACCCCGTGGCGGACATGGTCCCGGTGGCCCGGATGTCCGGAGCCCGCATCGCCATCGTGAACGCCCAGGAGACGGCCATGGACCACCTGGCCGACGCCGTCCTCCGCGGGTCGATCAGCGACATCCTCCCGCGGGTCGTGGGAGCCGACCCATGACGCCGCCCAGCGACCGAGGCCCCGCGGACCGACCCGCCGAGCCGCGCCGGTGACACCTGGCCTGTGGGTCGGCCAGCCGAGCCGTGATGGTGACGCCTGGCCTGGTCGAGTGGGGCTGGGTGAGCGTTGGCCTCGCTGCGTGGTCGCTGGCCGGACTGTCGGTCCGCCAGGCGGGTAGGGCTGGGCGTGTTGCCGGCCGGCGGTCGGGAGTGAAGCGGGTCGCGGGCCCGGGTGGTGGGAGCCGAACCGGGGTCGTGAACCGGCGGTGAAGGGTGATGCAACGGGAGGTTCGGGGTCGGTGGCTATTGCCTCGGGTTGTGGTGGAGTCGCCTCGTATTGTCCCGAGAGTGAGCTTGTGGGCCGTGGGTTGTGCCCTCGGTCACCGAATGTGAGTATCGTGCCCGGGTGATGGCTGCGCTGCTGGAGGCTGCGAGGCGCCGCAATCCCCTTCCGTCCGGCACCGCCGCGGTCGGGGCGGGGCTGATCATTGCGGGCTTGTCCGCGTACGGCTTCCTGTTCGTCGCCAACAAGGCGCTGAGCGACACCCAGTACTCGCCACTCGGTGCGTTGTGGAGCCTCGTGTTCCTGGCGGGGCCGGGACTGTTCCTCCCGTTCGAGCAGGAGATCAGCCGGGCCCTGGCCGAGCGCCGGGCCCGTGGGGTCGGGGGCGCGCCGGTCGTGCGCCGGGCGGGGACGCTCGGGGTCGGCCTCCTCCTCGGCGTGCTGGTCGTGCTCATCATGTCGGCCCGTTGGATCACCGAGCACCTCTTCGACGGCCAGATCCTGCTGCTCGTCGGCCTGGCGCTCGGGCTGGCCGGGGCCCTGGCCGGGCACGTGACCCGGGGCAGCATGTCCGGGACCGGGAAGTTCAAGGGCTACGGCACCTACCTCGGGGCCGACGGGTTCATCCGGGTGATGGGTGCCGTCGTCTGCCTCGTGGCCGGGGTCACCATCGCCGGTCCCTTCGGCATCGCCGTCGGCATCGCGGGCCTGCTGGCCGTCCCCGTCGCGCTGCGGGTGCAGAAGCCCGAGCTCGAAGAGGGGCCCGAGTCGCCGCTCAGCGAGGTGGGCAGCGCCCTCGTCCTCCTCCTCGTCGCCTCCCTGTGCGCCTTCGCGCTCATGAACATCGGCCCGGTGCTGGTGAAGCTGCTGGCGCCCGAGTCCGAGAGCGCCGCCGCCGGGCACTTCGTCAACGGCGTCGTGATCGCCCGCATCCCGCTCTTCCTGTTCCAGGCCGTGCAGGCCTCCCTGCTGCCCAAGCTCTCCGGCCTGGCCCACTCCGGCCAGCTCGGCGACTTCCGCTCCGGGTTGCGCCGCCTGCTCGTGGCCGTGGCCGGCCTGGCCGTCGTCGGCACGATCGCCGGCATCGTCCTCGGCCCGTTCGTGGTCAACACCATGTTCCCCGGCTCCGACCTCGGTGCCCGCACCATGGGCCTGCTGGCCGCAGGTGCGGGCCTCTACATGCTGGCCATGGCCTGTGCCCAGGCGCTCATCGCCCTCGGCGGCCACGCCGACCAGGCGGTGGGCTGGTTCATCGGCTGCGTGGCGCTCGGCATCACCGTCCTCGTGTCCTCGCAGGACGTCTTCTTCCGGGTCGAGCTGGCCCTGTTCGCCGGCAGCGCCGCGGCGCTCCTGGTGATGGGCGCGCTACTGCTCCGGCGCCTTTCCGCGGCGGGCCCGCTGCACGTCGAGACGGGTGACCTCATCGAGGCCATCCACGACGTCGCCATCGAGCCCTAGCCGCCCGCCCGACGCCCGACCGGAGCAGGCCCGCGGTCCCGAAGCGGGCCGCCGGGCGGGAACACGCGGCCTGGCCGGATTGTTGACGAACTCGCTAGGCTTTTCCGGCCGCCAGAGAACGCCAGAACGTACGAGAGGTCCCGATGCCGAGCTTCCGTGAGCTGCTCGCCGCCACCAAGTCCGAGATCCGCGAGATCGACACCGCCGAGGCCGACGAGCAGCGCCGCCGGCCCGGGGCCGTCGTCCTCGACGTGCGGGAGCCGGACGAGTACGAGCAGGGGGCGATCCCCGGCGCCGTCCACATCCCCCGCGGCACGCTGGAGAGCTCGGTCGAGAACCGCATCACCGACAAGTCCGCCCCGGTGATCATCCACTGCGCCAGCGGCATCCGCTCCGCCTTCGCGGCCAAGACCCTCAGCGACATGGGCTACGAGGACGTCGTGTCGATGAGCGGCGGGTTCAACAAGTGGAAGGACGAGGGCCGGGACTGGTCCACGCCCCGCAAGCTCACCGCCGAGCAACGCAACCGCTACCAGCGCCACCTCCTCCTGCCCGAGGTGGACATCGAGGGCCAGCTCAAGCTGCTCGACGCCAAGGTCCTCCTGCTGGGCGCGGGCGGCCTCGGCTCACCCGCAGCCCTCTACCTGGCGGCCGCGGGTGTCGGCACCATCGGCATCGTCGACATGGACGTGGTCGACGAGTCCAACCTGCAGCGCCAGATCCTCCACAACGTGGACCGCCTCGGCGAGCGCAAGGTCGACTCGGCCAAGAAGACGCTGACCGCGCTCAACCCCGACGTCAACGTGGTCACCCACGACGTGCGCCTCGGCGCCGACAACGTGATCGACATCCTGAGCGGCTACGACATCGTGGTCGACGGGGCCGACAACTTCCCGGTGCGGTACCTGCTCAACGACGCCGCCCTGAAGCTGGAGATCCCGGTCGTGCACGGCTCGATCTTCCGGTTCGAGGGCCAGGTCACCGTGTTCAAGCCGCACGACGGCCCGTGCTACCGCTGCTTCCTGCCCGAGCCGCCCCCGCCGGAGATGGCGCCCTCCTGCGCCGAGGCCGGCGTCCTGGGCGTGCTGCCGGGCATCGTGGGCTCGATCCAGGCCGTCGAGGCCATCAAGCTCATCCTCGGCATCGGCGACAGCCTGTCGGGCCGCCTGCTGGCCTACGACTCGCTGGAGCAGTCGTTCCGCACCTACAAGATCCTGCGGGACTCGGAGTGCCCGACGTGCTCGATCGATCCCGAGAAGATCGTGATCGCCGAGTACGACCAGTACTGCATGCCCCACTGAGCCTGGCCCGGCTCAGTCGAGGCGCCGCCAGAGCCGGGTGAGCAGCCCGGCCGGAGCCGCAGGGCCCGGCGCCGGCGCGTCCAGCGCGGCGTGGAGCGCCCGGCGCTGCCCCGCCCACTGCTCGTAGGCCGCCTGGAACCGCGAGGCCGCCACCTCGGGATCGAGCGCGACCGGCGAGCGCCGCAGCACGAAGCCGAACTCCATGCCGTCGGGACCCTCGTCGTCGGACAGGACGCCGTCCACGAACTCCCAGTGGTGGCCCAGCGACCGCACACCGTGGTCGAGCACCAGCAGGAAGCCGTCCTCGGTCCAGCAGTGCACGTGGATCGAGCGCCGCCGGTGCCAGTCGAACAGCTCGGCCTGGGACTCGGGGGACAGCGCCAGGACGGTCCCCTCGTAGTCGGGCTCGGTGAAGCGCAGGAACTCCCGGATGTGGTCGTCGTCCACCTCGGTGACACCGGCTGAGAACTCACGGACCAGGTGGTCGAGCCCGGTCGGCGGGCGGTCCCGGTCGAAGGTGCGGCGCATGTCCGGCAGCAGGATCAGCGCGGTGCCCCCGGGGCGCAGCACCCGGTGGATGTCGTCGACCAGCCCGAGGGGGTCCGCGACGTGCTCCAGCACGTGGCTGGCGATGACGAAGTCCTGCGTGGCGTCGTCCAGCGCCTTGAGCTTGTCGGTGTTGAGGTCGCACACCACGTCGGGTTCGGGGAACGGCGCGGCGTCGCCCAGCTCGGGGAACAGGGCCTGGTTCTCGTCGGGATCCCAGCGGTCGACGTAGGCCACCGTCGTGCCCGGGAGGTCGAGCGGATAGGGGTTGTGGCCCGGTCCCAGCTCCACCCCGTGGCCCACGAGGTGGCGGGCGATCCCACGGCGGACGGCCAGCGTGTCCCGCCGCAGGGGGGGCGCGGGGTTCGTCGGCGGTGGCATCTCGCGCACGCTACAGCGGGTAGGAGTCGTTCCGGGGAGTCCCCCCGGCACTGCTAGTGTCCACCGCCGCGGTTGGTGGGTGTGGCAGCCTCTCACTATCCGTGTTGGGGGCCCGCCCGGCCCAGACGTCCGCCCGCCCACCTGCTCGGAACACCCCACCCATGATCATCACCAGAACTCCGTTGCGGATCTCGATCGGGGGTGGCGGGACCGACCTGCCGTCCTATTACGAGCGACGGGGCGGCTTCCTCATATCGGCCGCCATCAACCGCTACATCTACATCGCGATCAACGACACGTTCACCGGCGACTACGTCATCAAGTACTCCGCCCTGGAGCGGGCCGAACGGGTCGACGACATCTCCCATCCGCTGGTGCGCGAGGCGCTGCGGCTGCACCCCATCGGCGAGGCCAAGGAGATCGTCAGCATCGCCGACATCCCCGCGGGCACCGGGCTCGGGTCGTCGGGCGCGTTCACCGTGGGGCTCCTGCGGGCGTTGCACGCCTACAAGCGCGAGCACGTCACGGCCGGGGCGCTGGCCGAAGAGGCGTGCCACATCGAGATCGACATCCTGCACGAGCCCGTCGGCAAGCAGGACCAGTACATCGCCGCCTACGGGGGGCTGTCCTGCTTCGAGATCGACCCGGACGGCAAGGTGCGGGTGTCGCCGGTGGCGATCTCCACCGACACCCTCCGCGACCTGGAGGAGCACCTCCTGCTGTTCTTCACGGGCTACTCCCGCCGGGCCGGCGAGGTGCTCTCGGACCAGCACAAGCGGTCCCAGGAGGGCGACGAGGCCATGCTCAGCCGGCTGGCCGAGACCGAGGCCATCGGCCGGCGGATCGGCGCCGCGCTGGAGGAAGGCGACACCACCGCCTACGGCAACCTCATGCACGAGCACTGGCTGGCCAAGCGCGACCGCTCGCCGCACATGTCGAACTCCGACATCGACCGCTGGTACCAGGCCGGCATCGACAACGGGGCCGTGGGCGGCAAGTTGGTCGGCGCGGGCGCCGGGGGCTTCCTCATGTTCTACGCCAAGGACGCGGCCCGGCTGCGCGAGACCATGAGCGCCGAGGGGCTGAACGAGGTCCGGTTCTTCTTCGACCACGACGGCAGCACCGTCATGACGCGGGACTGACCGCCGGGTGCAGGTCCTCGTCCTGGCCGGTGGGCTCGGCACCCGGATGCGGCCCCGGACGGACACGATGCCCAAGGCCCTCCTGCCGGTCGCCGGCCGCCCGTTCGCCGAGCGCCAGGTCGAGCTCCTGGCCGACAACGGCGTGGACGACATCGTGTTCGCCGTCGCCTACCTCGGCCACATGATCCAGGACACCCTGGGCGACGGCAGCCGCTGGGGGATCGGCATCCGCTACGTCGACGAGGGCGAGGACCGGCGGGGCACCGGCGGCGCCACCCGCCTGTTCGTCGACTCGGGCCTCGCCGGGGACGACTTCGCCGTGCTCTACGGCGACTCGTACCTCCCGATCGACTATCCGGCCGTGTGGGACGCCTACGCGGCGGCCGGCCGGCCGGCGCTGATGACCGTCATCCGCAACCACGATCGGTGGGACACCAGCAACGCCGAGCTCTCCGAAGGCCTGGTCCGCTACCGCAAGGGCGCCGGTGCGGAAACCGGGATGACCTACATCGACTATGGTCTTTCGGTTGTCTCCGCCAGGGCCGTGTCCGAGCGCATACCGCGTGACGCCGTGAGCGACCTGGCGGAGCTGTTCACTGATCTGGGCGAACGCGGCATGCTGGCTGGTTTCGAGGTCTACGAGCGCTTCTACGAGGTGGGCTCGGAGTCCGGGATCGCCGATCTGGAGGACATGCTCGCCCGCCGCACCGGAGCACAGCGACCATGACCAGTCTCGATGTCAAGCAGGTCACCGACAGTGACGTCCAGCTCCTCGTGCCGGAGCGGGACGAGCCCGATCCCGAGCTGTCGATCGTCATCCCCGCCCTCAACGAGGAGCTGACGATCGAGGACTTCGTGGCCTGGTGCCACCAGGGCCTCGCCGACGCCGGCATCAAGGGCGAGATCCTCATCGTCGACAGCTCGACCGACGCCACCAGTGAGCTGGCGCTGGCCGGGGGCGCCCGGGTGCTGCGCACGCCCAAGCGGGGCCTGGGCCGGGCCTACATCGACGCGCTGCCCTTCATCCGGGGCCGCTACGTGGTGATGGGCGACGCCGACTGCACCTACGACTTCCGCCACCTGGGCGAGTTCGTCGAGCGCTTCCGGGACGGCTACGAGTTCGTGATGGGCTCACGCTGGAAGGGCTCGATCGAGCCCGGGTCCATGCCCGGCCTGCACCAGCACTTCGGCACGCCGTTCACCACCTGGATCCTGAACCGGGTGTACGGGTCCAAGTTCTCCGACATCCACTGCGGCATGCGGGGCATCACCAAGGACGCCCTGGAGCGCATGGACATCTCCTCCCAGTCCTGGGAGTACGCCTCGGAGATGGTGCTCAAGTCGGTGCACATGGGCCTGCGCACCGCCGAGGTGCCGGTCCGCTTCCTCAAGGACCGGGAGGGCCGGCTCAGCCACCACAAGCGCTCCGGCTGGTTCTCGCCGTTCCAGGCGGCCTGGATCAACCTGCGGGCGATGTTCGTCTACGGGTCGGACTTCTTCCTGCTCAAGCCGGGCGCCATCATCGCCGTGCTCGGGCTGCTGCTGACCCTGCCGCTCAGCTTCTCCGACATCGACGTCGGCCCGTTCGGGCTGTCGCTGCACTGGCAGTTCCTGGGGGTGACGGCGCTGGCCGTGGGCTTCCAGGCGTTCCTGCTGGGCTGCATCGCGCAGATCCTGTTCGACTACACGGGCCGCAACGCGCTGCGCTGGGAACGGGTCTTCCCCTACACGCGCACGGTGCTCATCGCCTCGGCGCTGTTCGCGCTGGGGGTGATCCTGGCCATCCCGCTGGTGGTGACCTACACCGCCAACGACCTGGCCCTCGAGCAGGCCAACACCATCCAGAACCACCTGGCGGTCACGGGCCTGGCCGCCGCTGTGGCGGGCTGCCAGCTGTTCGTGTCCACGCTGGTCCTGCACGGAACGATCATCGCCACCACCCGCCCCCGGGCCCGGGCTCCTAAGGAGTAGGAACAACGATGTCCTTGCTCAGCTACTACGGCCGCCTCGCCAAGCAGTCGAGCTTCTCGATCGCCAAGGGCGTGGCCCTGCCCTTCGTGCGGGGCGAGGCCGTGCGCTCGGGCGCCCACGAGATGGCCTACCCCATCTCCACCTACGCCCCCTGGCAGTCCGACCAGGACTTCCGCCGGATCTACGACCAGGTGCGCAAGAACACCCTGGTCGACGTGTGGCGCCTCTACGAGCTGTGGAGCATCGTCGGCGAGCTGGCCGACGTGCCCGGCGGGATCCTCGAGGTCGGCGTGTGGCGGGGCGGCAGCGGGGCGCTGATGGCGGCCCGGTCCAAGGCGCTCGGCAACACCGAAGGCGTGTACCTCTGCGACACCTGGGAAGGTGTGGTGAAGACCGGTGAGGTCGACACCTACTACAAGGACGGCAAGCACGACGACACGTCGCTCGCCATCGTGGAGAAGCTCCTGGCCGGCATGCGCCTCGACCGGGTGGAGTGCCTGCAGGGCATCTTCCCGGACGACACCGGCGACAAGGTCGCAGACCAGACCTTCCGCCTCTGCCACATCGACGTCGACGTCTACCAGTCGGCCAAGGACGTGCTCGACTGGGTGTGGCCCCGCCTGTCGACCCAGGGCATGGTCGTCTTCGACGACTACGGCTTCCCCGCCTGCCCGGGCATCACGCAGTTCGTCGACGAGCAGCGCATGCAGGCGGACCGGCTCGTGCTCCACAACATCAACGGCCATGGACTCATCGTCAAGCGCTGAGGACCAGGGTCCCGTCTCATCGTCAAGCGCTGACGGCGAGGGCTCGGCGACCGGCCGCAGCGAGTCGTTCGGCCAGAGCCACCGGCTGACCCCGGTCGACCGGTTCGGCGTGTGGCTGTCGGGCCGCAGCATCCGCAAGCACGCGGGCGGCTTCTCGGGCAAGCGCGTCGCCGACGTGGGCTGCGGCTACCGGGCCAGCTTCGCCCGCACGATCCTCGACGACGTCAGCGGCCTGGTGCTGCTGGACGTGGCGGTCGACCCCGAGCTGAAGGACCACGCCAAGGTCGAGGTGGTCGAGGGCCCGCTGCCCGACACGCTGGCCCAGCTGGACGACGCCAGCGCCGACGTGGTGCTCTGCACGTCGGTGCTCGAGCACCTGTGGGAGCCGCAGCGCGCGCTGGAGGAGATGCGGCGCCTGCTCCGCCCCGGCGGCGTGTGCCTGGTGAACGTGCCGTCGTGGCGGGGGAAGTGGTTCCTGGAGCTGTCCGCGTTCCGCCTGAAGCTCAGCCCTGCGGCCGAGATGAACGACCACAAGACCTACTACGACCCCCGCGACCTGTGGCCGATGCTGGTGCGGGCCGGGTTCCGCCCCCAGGACATCCGCGTGTCCAAGCACAAGTTCGGCCTCAACACGTTCGCGGCCTGCCGTGTGCAGGCCACTCCCGACGGAGAGTCATGACCAGCTTCACCGAGGACTTCCTCGACGAGACCCGGCGCATCCTCGACGCCCTCGACCCTGCCAGCGTCGAGGCTGTCGCCCGCGACCTCGCCGCGGTGCGGGCCGGGGGTGGCCGGCTCTTCATCCTCGGCGTGGGCGGGTCCGCCGGCCATGCCGGCCACGCGGTCAACGACTTCCGCAAGCTGTGCGGGTTCGAGGCCTACGCTCCCACCGACAACGTGTCCGAGCTCACCGCCCGCACCAACGACGAGGGCTGGGACACGGTGTTCTCGGCCTGGCTGGAGGGCTCGCGCCTGGGACCGGACGACGCCCTGCTGGTGTTCTCCGTCGGCGGCGGCGACCTG